>VBKI01000066.1:93482-171664 GCA_005879535.1 Deltaproteobacteria bacterium
ACGAGAAGATCCTGGAGGCGATCCAGATGGCTTGGCTCGACGAACGGGAGTGAAACCGTTGGCGGCGTGGAAGAGGCTGAAGAAGTACGCGGCGGGAAAGCCTGGCGCCTGGGAGGATCATCCCTGGGGCGAGACGGTCTACAAGGTGGCGAAGAAGGTGTTCGTGTTCCTCGGGCATGCCGACGGCGGGTACGGACTGTCCTGCAAGTTGCCGCAGTCGGGTGAGGCGGCGACCACGATGTTCTCGTGGGCGGAGCCCACGGGCTACGGACTCGGCAAGTCCGGCTGGGTGAGCGCGCACTTCGAGAACAGCGAGGACGTGCCCGTCGATCTGCTCGAGCAGTGGATCGACGAGAGCTACGCGGCGGTGGCGCCGAAGCGTGGAACGCCCGCCGAAGCGCGAGCGAAGAAGCAATCCCGTTCGCGTCGGCCGGCTCGGCGCGAAGCGAAGTAACGCCGCCACTGCTCTCGACGTGGCTGGATCACGCTGCGGGCTGCATCCGTTTTGCGCGGCGCCACCGCGTCGTCAGCAACCACGTCTCCGGTGGCGACGTCAGCGGCGGGTCTCGTGGAAGCGCCGCGGCTGCCGCTCAGGCTAGTGGCCCGACCAGCAGGACGTCGATCTCGATTCCGTCCTCGACGCGCCCCTCGCCGGCCGCGATCACCGCGACCGCATTGGCGCCCGACCAGGAGGCGATCTGCATGCTGCTCTGCTGCCCACCTGGTTCGAATACGAGCTGCGATCCATCCGCCGTGACCCGACCGCGGGGAAAGAAGGTGAGTCCCTTGACGCGGGAGAGCGTGCCGCGCAGGAGCGCCTTCGCGCGCGGGCGCTCCGGATTCCGATCGCCGGCGAGGAGACGGATCGCGAGGCGCGCGAACAGCTCGAACCCCAGCGTCGCCGCCGCGGGATTCCCCGGCACTCCGAACACCAGGCGTCCCTGAGAAGCGGTGCCGAACAGCACCGGCTTTCCGGGGCGGATGGCGACGGTGTGGAAGATCAGCTCGCCGCCGAGCTGCTCCAGCGCATCCTGCGCGTGATCGTGATCGCCCACCGACGCCCCGCCGGTGGTCAGGAGGATGTCCGCCGGCGCGTCGCGCAATCTTTGCGCGATGCTCTCCACGGAATCGGGCGCGATGCCTAGGCGAAGCACGTCCGCGCCGGCCTCGCGGCAGAGCGCCGCCAGGGTCAGGCTGTTGGTTTCGACGATCTGCCCGGGTCCGGGCTGCTGGCCGAGCGGCACCAACTCGCTGCCGGTGCACAACACGGCAACGCGCGGCCGGCGATGTGCGCGGACGGAGGCGACGCCGCAAGCGGCGGCGAGCGCGAGATCCGCCGCATCCAGAACGCGCCCAGCAGCAAGCGCTTCGATGCCCGCGGTGAGCTCTTCGCCGCGTCGGCGGATGTGCTGGCCCGCCTTCGGCGCCTGCTGGACGCGGACGTCGAGACCTTCGCGGACGCAGTGCTCCTGCATGACGACGCAATCGGCGCCCGGCGGAAGCGGAGCGCCGGTGAAGATACGCGCCGCCTCGCGTGGCTTCAGCGGACGGTCCCAGGGCCGATCGCCCGCGGCGATTTCGCCTGCGACGCACAGCGGGCTGCCGGAATCCGCCGCGCGGAGCGCGTAGCCGTCCATCATCGAGATGTCGGTCGACGGCTGGTCACGGAGCGCCTGGACGCCGGCCGCCAGGACGCGTCCGTAGGCCTCCGTAAGTGGAACCTCTTCGGGAGGCAGCGGGCGTGCGCGGGCGCGCACGGCGGCGAGCGCATCGGAGAGCGGTGTGATCATCCTCTGGACACCCGCGAAAAACAGAAGAGCCCCGGCCACTTGCCCGAGGCTCTACCGTCCAGTGGCGGGCGCAGACCGTCGCGCTCAGGGGTCCGCCGCCGGGGCGTCGGTGGTGCCGAAGAGAGGACTCGAACCTCCACGGGGTTGCCCCCACCAGACCCTGAATCTGGCGTGTCTGCCAATTCCACCACTTCGGCTCGACGCCAGAAAAGCCGTGGCGATCTAACGAACTGCAAGATTCAAGTCAAGGCGCAGCCCTCGGTCAGCGCACGCATGGACAACTGCCCCCGACCTGTGGTCGCATGTCGTACCTGTATGCAAGGAGGAGCGTGAAAAGGCAGGGTCGAAGGACTGGGCATCGCGTCCTCATCGTGGATGACGAAGAGGGCTTCCGAGACGGCGTTGCCGATCTGCTCGGCATGGAGGGCTACGAGGTCTCCGTCGCTCGCGATGCCGTGGAAGCCGTTCGCGTGTTGCCCGAGTTCCGGCCGGAAGTGATCCTGCTCGACCTGCGCATGCCTCATCTCGACGGCGAGGGTTTCCTCCGCGGCATGGGTGGACTGCCCGCGAGCAAGCGCGTTCCGGTCGTGCTGATCTCCGCGAAGGAGGATCTGCAGCAGATTGCGCTCCGCACCGGCGCGGCGGGATACCTGAGCAAGCCCTTCGAGGCGCCCCAGCTTCTCTCGCTGCTGGAAAAAGTCCTCTCCTGATCAGACGGGCTTCTTCTCGATTCCGTTCTCGGTCCGGCGGTGCATCGCAGGCACCGGAGTGCCGGATGCCGGCGTGGCAACGCCTTCCGCCTCTTCGCCGCCGATGGGCTCTCCCGCTTCGATTGCCTCCGGCGACGCGCCCTCGAGCGGCAGAGACGTTTGCGCCGCCTGCGCGCCGGCCTCCTCGCGCGCGCGGTCGGCCGAAGCCGGGCCCGTCGCCTTGGGCCGTTCCTTCTGCATGGGCGGGGGCAGCGGGATCCCCGACTGCCAGAGCTTGCGCTCGGCCTGCGCGAGCCGCTCCTTCACCAGCTCGAGCTCGCCTTTCGTCACGAGGTAGACGCGGTTGTTCGTCTCGGCGCGGCCCTTGTGCTTGCGGACCTCGTCGCGCAGCTCCTGCTCGCGTTTCTTCGCCTCGCGTGCGTGCTTCTCGGCCGCAATAACCTGCCGGTCGAGCTCGCTCTTCGCCGCCTCGAGCTGCTCGTGCAGCGGCTGCACGTCGGCAGCAGGGGGCGTGGGCGCCGCCACCGTCGGCGCGTGATCGGTCAGCTCGCGAATCCGACCCTGCGCTCGATCGAGCTCGCCCCGCAGCTGCGACTCGGCGGCCTTGACCCTCTCGAGCTCACGCCGCGCCTGCGCCTCGGCAGCGTGCGCGTCCTCGGTCAGCCTTCGGGCGTGCGCCAGATCCTCCTCGAGCTCCGCCTCGCGGGCGCCCCGCGGCTGCGACTTGCCGGAGCGGCCTTCCTGCGCCTTGCGGCGCGTCTCCGCCAGCTTCTCCCGCGTCTCCGCAAGTTGCCCGGAGCGCGTCTTCGACTCTTCCTGGGCGCGCCGCAACTCGGCGCGCGCCGCCTCGGTCTCCTTGTGCGCCTGCCCGGCGTCCTCGCGCAGGGCCTTCACCGCGGCGGCAGCGGACTGGCCCTGCAGGAAGAACACCACGGCGAGCACGACCGCGACGACGGCGATGACGAACGCGAGGCCGACCATTCTCCGCTCCGGGAAAGGGGCGCGAGAGTAGCCAAGAACCAGACCGGGATCTACCGAATCGCGCCAGGCGCTCGCTCAAATGGTGGGCGTCGGACCCTTCAGCTCGTCGAAGATCGCCTCTTCCACGCCTTTGCGGTGTTCCTTGTCGGCGTGGAACGAGTACCTCGGCCCCCTGAACTGGACGCCGGCGGCCGCATGGTCGCGGACGTCGTCGATGCGGACGGCAACCAGCGCGCAGGGGAACGGTGTCGATTGCATCAGCTCCTTCTCGACCACCGCTGTCCCCCGCAGGCCGTAGCAGAGGTCGTCTCCGAGCACCTCGATCGCCACTTTGCCGTTGGAGCGGAGGTTCCGCATCGCGCGGCCTCGCGTGTCGACGGCGAGGGTGAGCGTCCGCGGATTGCGCGCCACGGCCCAGGTCATGAGCGTCGTCAGCGGCGCGCCCTGCTCGTCCACGGTGGCCACCACCAGCGCCTGTCCGCCGAGAAGAAACTGCACCAAAGGCGGAGGCATCTCGGGAACGTTCGCTGCCATGATCTCCTGGGCGCTCAGGGGCAGGCGGAGATTCCCGCGGCGTGCAACCTTGCCCGGAACACCGCGCACGCCTGGTCCCGCTCCGCTCCCTCGAGCTGGGCGGCGACGAGCGAGAGCACCGCGGCCGGATCCGCCGGCGCCGTCCCGAGAGCGCGCGCGGCGGCCAGCGCAGCGCGGGAAGCCGCGGTCAGATCGCCGCTGGCGTCCGCCCAGGCCCAGAGCGCTCCGGCGAGAACCGCCGACGCAGAGGCACCCGCAGGGAGCGGACGAGACACGTCGAGCTGTCCGGTCGGATCGCCGCCGGGATCGGAGATTGCCAGATATCCCGGATCCCCCGCGGCAGCGGCCGCGCCGAGAAAGAGCGCGATCCCCTCCGCCTCCTCCGGGTGGAGGGCGGCGACCGCGCGGAGCTGACGGCGACTCATCTCCCGTGTCACCGCTCCGGGGTTGAGAGCCAGCGGGACGCGGGCGCCGTTCGGTCCTTCGCCCAGCGTGAACGTGTCGGTGGCCCGGTCATAGCGGAGCCCCGGTTCAGCCGCCGCGCTGACCAGGATCGGCGCCGGCATCAGAGCCTCCGCCCCGGCGTTGAGCAGGAACTGCCGCGCCCGCTCCATCGCCGCGTAGTGTCCGAGGAGCGACACACAGGAGACGGTCCTCGCTACCAGCGCGCCGGAAACGCGCCGGCGCATCGCGCAATCGGGAATGCGGGCGGAATCCCCCGGTCCGCCGAGCGTCATCATTCCAGCCGGCCCGCGCACGGCGGCGAGATCCGCCCCCGGAAGCTCCACCTCCTGCCCGGTCAGCTCCCCCGAGAGCCGGTCGACGCCGAGCACGGCGACGCGGTCCGGCAAAACGGTGCCGCCGCAGGCGGTCGCGAGCAGGAGGACGGGCAGAACCCTTCGCATGAGCGCTAGAATGTAGATCGATGCGGCTCTCCATCGCTACTAAAGTCTTTCTCGGATTCGTGGCGGTGTTGGCTTGTAGCGCCGCGGTGTCGGCGTACGGCGTCGCGCGCCTGCGGCGCATCGGACAGGGACTGTCGCTTCTTTCACGACCCTACATGCCGTTGACGCGGGCCGTCTCGACCCTCGAGGCCTTCCACAAGGAGCGGGTGCGAAACACGGATCGGCTCCTGGACGAGGCGGACGCCCGGGCCCGCGCCGCATTCATCGCGCTCGACCGCACCTATTTCGCCCGCGTCGTCGGCGAGCGGCTCACCTACGCGCAGCAGCTCGTCGGCAGCGCGCAGCAGACCGCAAGCGATCGCGACGCACTGGATCGGATCTCCGCGCGCCTCTCCGCGGTGTCCGCGCGCGTCGCGGAGGAGGAGAAGGCGGCCGCGACCCTCACGGCGCGCCTGGAGAAGGGCGGCTCCGCGGATCCGTCCCTGGAGGACTCGGTCACCCGGCTGAAGACCGCACAGCGCCGCGTCGACTACGAGGTGCGGGATCTCGGACGCATCCTCCAGGACCAGATGAACCAAGGCGTCGACGAGGCCGAGAAGCAGGAGCGGGCCGCGCGCTGGGCCATACTGGCCCTCTCCGGCATCGCCCTGCTCGTCGGCCTGCTGGTCACCTGGCTGTCGCATCGTGCTCTGCGTCCCATCCGCACGCTCACCGAAGCGGCGCAGCGGCTGGGGCGCGGGAGCCCGGACTCGGTGGCCGTTCCGGAACAGGGAGGCGACGAGCTCGCGGCGCTGGCCCGCGAGTTCAACGCCATGGCCCAGCGGCTGGCGGCGCGCGAGCGGGAGCTGCGCGCCCAAGGCGAGGCGCTGCTCCGCTCGGAACGTCTCGCCGCCATCGGCCGCATCGCAGCGCAGATCACGCACGAGATCCGCAACCCGCTGTCGTCGATCTCCTTGAACGCCGAGGAGCTGGGGGAGCGCGCGCCGCAAGCGCGCGAGCTGTGCGAGGCGATCGTGCGCGAAGTCGATCGTCTGACTGCGATCACCGAGGACTACCTGCGGTTCGCGCGCCTTCCCAAACCGCAGCTCCAGCGCGCTGACCTGAACGAGACCGTGCGCGACCTCGTGGACTTCGTCCGGCCCGAGCTCGACGCCAATGGCGTCGAGGTGGCGCTGTCGCTCTCGCCCTCGTTGCCGCGCGTGCCGGCGGACGTGGCACAGGTCCGGCAACTGCTCTTGAACCTGCTCCGGAACGCGCGCGAGGCGATGCCGGCGGGCGGCTCGCTACGCGTCACCACGCGTGTCACTCGCGGAGCCGTGGAGATCGAGGTCCGCGATACCGGCCCGGGCATTCCTCCCGATCGGCTGGCCCGGATCTTCGATCCGTTCTTCACCACCAAGGAGCGCGGCACCGGATTGGGCCTGGCGATGGCCCAGGAGATCGCGCAGGAGCACGGCGGGCAGCTCTTTTGCGACAGCGCTCCAGGACGGGGGACCGCATTCACGCTGCGCCTGCCCGTCCCTGCGCTTCCCGAGCCCGCCGCCGCTCCCGCGATTGCGTCGGCATAGGCCGCCACATATCCTCCGCCGCCCTCGATGAACGACCCCGTCCACAAGAGCGTTCTGGCCAACGGCCTGCGGGTGGTCACGGTGGAGCTGCCCCACCTGCACACCGGGATGATCGCCGCGTACGTGCGGGCGGGATCGCGCCACGAAGAGCCATCCCGCAACGGCGTCTCGCACTTTCTCGAGCATCTGTTCTTCCGCGGCAGCGAAGGCTACCCCGACGGCCGAACGTTGAACGCCCTGGTCGAGGACTGCGGCGGCTCGCTCAACGGCGTGACCACGCGCGACCACGGGTACTACTTCTCGCCCGTGCATCCGGAGCGGCTGGAGGTCCCGCTGGCCGTTCTCGGCGACATGCTCGCGCGTCCGCTCTTCAAGGAGATCGAGCTCGAGCGGGAAGTGATCCTCGAGGAGATCCTCGACGAGGTCGACGAGAAGGGCCGCGACATCGACATCGACAATTTGGCGAAGGGGGCGCTCTTCCCCGGCCATCCGCTGGGCCTGAAGATCGCGGGCACGCCGGCCAGCGTCAGTGCCCTCACCGAGGAGCACCTGCGCGCCCATCACGCGAGGGCCTACGGGGCTCGGAACATCGTGCTTGCGGCAGCGGGACCGCTGCGCCACGACCGCCTGCTGGCGCTCGCGGAACGGCACTTCGGATCCCTCCGCTCCGGAGAGGTGCTCGACGACGAATCCCTGAACGGCGCTCCGCGCGGCCCCCAGCTCGTCGCCGTCGATCACACCGATGCGCAGATGGAGCTGCAGGTCTCCTTCCGTGGCCCTCCGGAGGAGCATGCCGACTTCCCCGTCCTGCGCGTGATCAAGCGCGTCCTCGACGACGGTCTCGCCTCGCGGTTGCAGATGCAGCTCGTGGAGCGAAAGGCGCTCGCATACTCGGTCGGCGCGGGAATGGACGGCTTCAGCGACTGCTCGGTCTTCGAAGTCGGATGCGCCTGCGCCCCGCGAAAGGCGACGGCGGCGCTCTCGGAGATGCTGCGCCTCCTCGCCGAGCTGCGCGACACCGACGTGCCCGACGACGAGCTCTTGCGAGCGAAGAAGAAGTCGCGGATCTCCCTCGAGTTTTCGCTCGACTCGCCGGCGGACATGATCGGCTGGTTCGGCGCAGGCGAGCTCCTGCATCCCCCCGCCGAGCCGTTCCAGCAATGGCTCGAGCGCATCGAGAACGTGACCGCCGCTGACGTCCGGCGCGTCGCCTCCGCGCTGTTCCGCCGCGAGAACCTCGTCGCCTGCGCCGTGGGCCCCTTGTCCGGAGTGGAGCCGAAGCTGCGTGCCGCGGCGGAAAGCGGGCTGTGATCGACCCTCTCGGCGGCATCCCCGACGAACCCGCGCCCGAGCCCGAGCCGCAGCGCATCCAGCGTCCGCTGCGCCCCACGACCTGGGCGTTGCTGATCGTGCTCGGCGTCGCTTTCCTGGCGGAGGCGTTGGTCGGACGGGATCCCGCCGTGGAAAACAGCGTGGCCCTGTTCCGGCTGGGCGCGCTGTACGCGCCCGCTGTGCGCGACGGCGACATCTGGCGGATCGGGTCGTACGCCCTGCTGCACATCGGCTGGGTCCATCTGCTGGTCAACGCGTACGCGCTGTGGATCCTCGCGCCGCAGCTCGAGATCACCTTCGGCTCGAACCAGACCCTCGGGCTCTTCTGCGCCACGGCAATCGCCGGTGGCGGAGCCAGCGCGTTGTGGAGCGCGTATTCGGGAAGCGCGCGCCTTGCCGCCGGAGCATCGGGCGGCATCTTCGGCCTCTTCGGCGCCACGGTCGCGCTGTACTTTCGCGTGCGAAAGGGTCTCCCCGAGCCCGTTCGTCGCGGCATCATCCGCGCGATCGCTCTGAACCTGCTCATCAACCTCGCGATCGCCCTCAAGGCTCCCGTGGACAACGCGGCGCACCTCGGCGGCCTCCTCTCCGGAGTTCTCTTCGGCCTGGTTGCGCCGCTCCTCCGCGGCGAGCCGCGGCCGTGGCACGGGCTCGCGCGCGCGCTCCTGCTCGCATCGGCGCTCGCATTCGCTGCGATGGAAGGAGCGGCGGTCTCCCGCGCCGTGAAGCCCCATCCGCGAACGTTGCGGGGCCCCGGAGTCGAGGCGCAGGTCCCGTCGCTCCTGGTGCCGATGCAACCGGGCATTGCATACCTGCCGGGCATCGTCGAAGCACATCTGCGACGCGAGGACCGCCCGCTGCGGATCGCTCCTGGCGAGGACGCCGTCCACATCGGCGAGCGGACGTGGCTGCGGCGTCGTTCGTCGGAGGAGGGGACGGAGTCCGCCGTCTACGAGGCAGCCGACGGAAACAGGACTCTCGTGATCGAATTCGCTTGCGGCGACGACGTCTGCCGGGGTGCGGCGGGGGAGGAGATGGTCGCCCGGATCGCCCGCACCGCCCGCCCTCTCCCCTGAAAGTCAAGCCTGTTTTCGCGCGCCTGCGGTGGTAGCTTTTCAGCATGCGCGAGTTCCTCTACCGGCTCGTCCAGCGCCTCCAGGAGGAGGCGCGCCCGCTCTCGCGCAACAAGCACTTCCACACGTTCGCGGGAGAGACGGCTCGCGCGCTCCGGATCGACCGCCATCTGCGCGATCTCGCGCGGCATCTGGAGTTGCTCCGCAGCCGGGACGAGCGCCCGCGGGTCCGGGCGCTGCCTGGAGGCGCCATCCAGCTCGTTCTCCAGCACCCGACGCTGACCGTCGTCCGGACCGCCACGCTGTCGGCGGAAGAAGTCCAGCTCCTCCTCCGCACCCCCGCGGGCGCCTGGGCGCTCGGTGCTGAGCAAACGCACGGCGCTGTGGTGAAACCGGCGCTGGAACGCGGTTAACCGCCGGACGGGTCCGTAGGCAAGGGTGAGACGGGGTAGGAGGTCGCCCCCTTGAATCGCGCCGCGGCGTGTCCCTATCCTCAACGCTACCCCCTGTTTCGGGGGAGAGCAGTGCAGTCGGAATTCAGGCACCCCTGGGGGAGCCGCTTGCGAAAGGCAGAACCGGAATGGCGACAGGTACCGTGAAGTGGTTCAATGACGCGAAAGGCTACGGCTTCATCACTCCCGACGGCGGCGGCAAGGACGTGTTCGTGCACCACACCGCCATCCAGATGGAGGGGTTCCGCAGCCTCGCGGAAGGTCAGAAGGTCGAATACGAAGTGACGGAGGGGCCCAAGGGTCCGCAGGCGGCGAACGTCCGGAAGGTCTGAACGGATTCCGCAGGCGCAAGACACGAGCCGCCCGGCGTCCAATCGCCCGGGCGGCGCTGGCGACGTCGTGCGGCACAGGCGCCCCGTTGGGGATCTCGTGCCAGGTCACGAAGAGTTCCGGGCTGAGGGAGAACCACGGCGTCACGCGCGCGTCGTACGAGAGGCCCCCGGCCAGCGCGAGGCCGCTCGCGGACGAGTACGAGCTGCAGCAGGAATTGCTGTTGTAATCGACCCCGCCGACGCCGATGCCGACGTTCAGGTTGAGCCCGTTCCCGGCGCGATCGCCGATCAGCACGGTCTGCCCCCGGATGGTGAACGTCCAGGATGCGAAGTCGGCGCTCTGCGGATACCTGCCGGCGTCGACGGCGAAGTCCATGAAGAGCTGGAAGCGGTCGGAGAACCCGTACCCGAGGCGGAAGTCGAGGTCGAAGGCGCCGGTCCGGCCCGGTCCCTGGGTGGAGAGATAGGCCGAGCTGCCGCCCAGACCGAACGAGAGCAACAGCCCTTCCCGCGCCTGCATCTGTCGCCGATGCCAGTACGAGTCGTCGTCGCGGTAGCGCTGTAGGTAGGCGGGCTGTGCCGGAGGAGGAGTCCCCGTCGCCGACTCGAGCGCAGCGACCTGCATCCCGAAAACGACACCCACCGACGCGGATCCCGAATGAGACGCGCTGCTGCGCGTGCCGGACTCCTCGGCCCGGAGAACGGACGGGATGGCGAGCAGAAGTGCAAGCGCTAGGATGGCCGGCTTCATCGCTACCTGACCTCGGGCTGCCCTTGGCGGCCACGCTCATAACACCCGGGCGCCCCATCTTCCTCCCCCGGCCGCCAGCTGCCCGCACCCCGCGCTGATCTCCTGGCCGCCGGAATACCGCACAGCGAATGGCAGGCGTGCCTCGGACAGAACGTCCAGGAACGCCGACCGCGCCTCGCGCGTCGAGCGCCGAAAACCGCCGATCTCGCCGTTGACGTCGATGAGGTCGATCTTCACCAGCGCCGGATCGAGGAGCGCCGCGAGGGCGCGGGCATCGTCGGGCGCGTCGTTGACGCCGCCGAGCAGCACGTACTCGACCAGCACCCGGGTCCGGCGCGCTCGGGCGTGCGCGTGCAGGGCGTTGACCAGCTCCGGCGTCGGGTGCGCCTCCTCGATCGGCATCAGCGACAGCCGTTTGCGCGGGACCGCATGCGTGAGCGAGACCGCCAGACGGAACTTGTGGCCCTCGGCGGTGAACCGGCGGATTTGCGGGACGACGCCGGCCGTGGAGATGGTGATCGACTTCGCGTCGATGGAGGCGCCCGAAGGATGGCTGAGGATACGGGCGGCGCGGATCACCTCGTCGTAGTTCAGGAACGGCTCGCCCATGCCCATGAACACGACGCCGCGCACCGGCCGATCGGCCTCGGCCCGGACGGCGAGGACCTGCCCGACGATCTCGGCTGCATCCAGGTTGCGGCGAAACCCGAGCTCACCGGTGGCGCAAAAAGCGCAGGCCAGGGCGCAGCCCGCCTGCGAGGAGACGCAGACGATGTACTTCTTCTCCTTGCCTTCATAGGCGCTCACGTCGGCGCCCGGGGCCTCGCAGGGAACCGGAATGCGGACGGCTTCGACGCGTGTGGCGCCGTCCAGCTCGAAGAGATACTTCACGAAGCCGTCGGGCGCCGTCTCTCGCGCGGAAATCTGGAGGACCTCGGCGGTGCTCCCGGCCTCGATGCGCTCGATCAGCTCGCGCCGGACGCCGCGCACCGAGCGCAGATCGGACTCGCCTCGCTGCACGGCGGCAGCGAGCACCTTGCGCCCGACTTCCTCGGAGGCGCCGAGCAGTGCGTAGTCGGCAGGGAGAAGTCCGGCCCGGTGCATGGGCGGGAGCTTCTCCCCTCCGTCATTTGAAGTCCACGGTCATCTTCAGCCGGTCGACTCCGACCGGCGACCCGCTGAATTGCGTGGTGGCGCGCTGCGCCTGCTGCAGGAGCAGGTAGATGTTGCCGTCGGGCTGTACGAACGCCGTGCCCGGTGCCGTCGGGGATACGACGAGCCGCGTCCCGAACGCATCCTGCAACCCCGTCCCGACGAATCTCCACTTGCTACCGTCCCAGAGATACCCCTGGGTGAGGGTCGAGGAGGTGAGCCCGTTGCCGTCCACGGTGATCGTCATGCCGGTGGCCGTATCGATCGATGGCAAACCCAGCGGGGCCTTCATCAGGAGGCGCGCGGTGCTTTGGCGGCTCGTGGTCCACAGCTGATCCGTCGGCGTTCCCGAGATCAGACCACCGAATACGTACGCCCGCGAGCCGTCCCCGGCCATCATCGGGCGCGTTCGCGTGGCAGGAGACAACGCAAAGCCGCCGTCCTGACGAGGCTGCCTCCAGGCGTTGTTCGGAAGGTCGTAATCCCAGATGTCGTTGACCGCTCCACTCGCATCCGTGCCCCCGTAGATCACCATCCTTCTGTTGATGCTGAACAAGGGGAACGTGAACGAGAAGGTCGTCTGCCAGATGGCGCCGCCCGCATTCGTCCGGAATGTGGGCGGAGTGCCCGTCGGGAACAGCTGCGTCCAGGTCACCTGCGTCGTGCACGCGCCCGTGGCCGGCCCATTGCACGCCAACTTGCCCTGCCACAGGTCGTTCTTGAGCCCGTTGCCCGATATTCCACCGCTCTTCGACCCTCCGAAGAGGAGAAACGTCGTGGAATCCACCGGCACGAGCGTCACTCCGGTCCTGAATCCGATTCCGCCACTGGCGGTCACCAACGCACCGCTCGGGTCGCCGCCGACCCCGGTGCACGGAAAGGCCGTATTCTTCGGCCCATTGGTGTTCGGCGAGCTCGCAAAACCGGCGTAGACGACGCAGCCGTTCGTGTCGTTGTTCGCGGCGGTGATCGCTTGGCCGCCAACCATCAGGAGGCCGGCATATTGATCGAACGTGTTGGCGGTCGCGCTGTTCGAGACCGGCACGCTCGCGGGCGCGCTCGCCATCGCCGCATTTGCGAGCGGCAGATTACCGGCGTCGAACCATCCGGTCGTGACGAGCGTCGGAGTGACGGTACTGTCGGTTCGCGTCCCGTAGGCGACGACTTTGCTCGTCATGGCACCAGCGGCGTTCGTAAACCCGCCAGCCATCGAGAACTGCAGGCTGAACTGGGTGCACGGTGTCGTGCAGCTGAATGAACCGCCTGTCCCAAGACCGACGCCGGCGAACGCGCCGCCAAGCGGAACCGCATTCACTCCGGCAGGCGGAACGACCTTGGTCCATCCGTTGACCGTATCGACGGTATAGAACGTTCCCAAGGTATCGACCGCGCCGCCGGCCGCCGTCGTGCCTCCGTAAAGCAGGAGGGTGCCGCCGATCGCGAGCGTTCCGCCGACCCTGGCGGGCGGCGTGACGTTCGCGCTCAGGGTCGTCGGGATCGGCGCGAACTCCTGCCACCCGATCGAGCTGGAATCCGACGTGAGGGGAGGCGAAGCAGTCGTTGCCTGGTGGAAGTCGAGGTACGCGGCCGAGGCGTAGGAAGTCGCCGACTGGACGCCGCCGTCGGCGAGCAACGTATCGTTCGCCCCCAATTCGGGCGCGACGCCGCCGTCGAGCCCCGGACCGCTCGAGATCCAGGACGCGGGGGGATACAGCGAGTCGCTGCTCGTCGTCACGTCATAGGCGGCGTTCGGATTGGTGTTGCCCGCGACTTCCTTGCCCTCGAAACCGAGCTCGACCTGCTGCTTGTAGCCGGTCACCGGAACAGAGTGGCCGCTGTCGTCCTGGACGCGCAGCGAGACCTGGGCCGTGGCCGTCGGGAGCTGGAACGCGAGAACGGAACCGTTGGTGGCGACCTGCGAGTCGGCGAGGTCCGCGCCGCCCTGGCTTGCGATCAACCGCACGCCGATGAAGTCGGGCGCGGACGTCACCGCCCCCGCTGCCGCAGTAATCGTGGTGCGGACCGTGCCGTCAGGGCTGGGAGCTCTGACCAGTAGGAACTTGCTCGCGTCCGCCGTGAGCGTCTTCTGCGGGGCCGTCCCGTTCAGGCATTTGAACGTGGCCGCGGAGCCGGTGGTCCCCAGATCGCAATGGTACCCGGTCGGGCATTCCGCCGAGTTGCTGCAGCTGAACTTGGTCGGATCGACCTGGCACCCGGCGACGAGCAGCAGGGCAGCGGCGAACGAGAGCACGGCGGTCTTCTGCATCGGTAGGTTCCCCCCGGAAGAGGTCGTATCCATCAGAATTTTCCCGCCACCGCCGCACCGGACGGTGTGGGAAGGAAGTAGAGGACGCCGGCGCCGATGCCGGCAGCGAGGCCGGCGCCGAGCAGCACGGCGGAGACGGTGTGGGCGGACTTCGACTGGGACATCAGGTCATCCGCCGTCGCGGTCGTGTGCCGGCCCGAGGTCAGCTCGTTGTCGACGTTCTTGGCCTTGATCGCGAAGATCGCTCCGCCGCCGAGCATGGCGACCGACGCGCCGGCGAGTGCGTAGGTCCATGTGCGCCGCGAGGATGAAGGCTCCGCGCGCACTTCCATTGTCGTCACCGTCGGCGCCGGCAACGCCGACGCGGGAGCCGCGCCGGGCGTGAGCTGCGACACGGCGGGACTCGCGACCGGATGGTTGGAAGGAGTCTGCGCCGGCGGGATGTTCGTCACCACGGCCGGCGGCGTCTGCGTCGTCGTGGACGGGCGCGAGCCGCCCGAAGGTTGCGCGGGAGTCGTTGCCGGAGGAGCCGGTGGCTGGCCGCGACCGGCCACTTCCGAAGGAGGCGCATCGCGCACGCCGGAAGGAGGCGCCTCCCGCGTCTTCTTTTCCTTCGCGAGGAGCTCGTCGATTTCCTTGAGCGCCTTCTTCACCGCGGCGGTGGTCTGAGCATCCGGGTTCTCGCGCAGGTACGCGCGGTAGAACTGCTTCGCCTTGTCGTACTGCGCAGCCTGCCGGTACGACTGGGCGATGTTGAAGAGCAGCGCTGGCAGCGGCCGCAGCCGGTAGACGAGGATGTACTCCTCGGCCGCCTTCTCGAACTCGCCGAGATCGTAGTGCACCTTGGCGTTGGCGGCGTGCTGGCGCGCCTCCTCGAGGGTGGGATCCTTGCGGCTGGAAGAATCCTCCGCCGCATGCGCAGCGCCTGCAAGGACCATCGCGGCGCACCCGAGCGCCGCGAGCAGAGTGCCATGTCTCACATTGTCCCCCTCAAAACTCCACCGGGATGGTGTCGTCTTTCTCCGATGACGCCCGCGCCTTCTTGTTCGACCGGTCCGCAGCCCTGATCGCAGGCACCGGCGGCACCGGCTTCGGTTCCGCCAGGAGCGACGCGCGCACCACTTTGGGCGCGTCGGCGACCACGTCGGTGGCCCAGGCCACGAAGTCCTTCTTCGAAAATGCGAAATGCACGCTCGCGTTCTTCGGCACCGCGAGATCGAATGGCGTCACCGCCGCCTTGACGCCGTCCTTCCACGTCGCCTCGACGATCGCGCCGACCGGCTCGGAGACGACCGAGAGCTGCACCTTCTCGCTCTCGAGCCGGCGCTGCTCGTCCTCCGCGCGCACGGCTGCCTCGCGCGCCTGCTCCGCGATCCGCTGCGCCGCGAGCTGCGCCGCACGCACCGCTGCCTCGCGGTTCTCGCGGGCCTGTTGAAGCACGAGCGCGACGATTCCGCCGACGAGGACGAGCGCGACGGCGCTGACGACGACGTACTGCCCCGCCTTGGACTTCGCTGGCGGAGGAGGCGGCGGCGTCGCGACCGTCATCCCGGGCCGCGCCGGCGTCGCGGGACTCTTGCGCGGCAATGCCGTTCGAACGGGTGTCTTCGAGATGCCTTCGGGGTTGGTCCGGGTGCGGGTGCCCGTGGCGGCCGCGGCCAGCTCGTCGGCGCTGGCGATCGGCAGGTCGCGCGAGATCCCCAGCTGGTCCATCACCTGCGCGATGGCGTCATGCGCCTCGCGCATGCTCTGGTAGCGGTCCTCCTGCTTCTTCTGCAGGCACTTGACGATCACGGCCTCGTACGCCTGGGGGATCTCCGGGGCCAGCGTCCGCGGCGCCGGCGGCGTCAGCTGCAGGTGACCGATCAGCACCTCGCCGAAGCTCGTGCCCGGAAACGGCAACCGGCCGGTGGCCATCTGGTACATCATGCAGCCCAGGCTGTAGATGTCGCTGCGGGCGTCGATGCGCGCCGTCATGCCGCCGGCCTGCTCAGGCGACATGTACGCGGGCGTGCCCATGACCATGCCCGTCTGCGTCTTGCCGGTGGATACGCCTGCGTCGTCGGTGACGCGGGCGATGCCGAAGTCCACGACCTTGACGAAGTTCTTCTTCCCCTTGTGGACCGTCAGGTAGACGTTGTCCGGCTTGAGGTCGCGGTGGATGATCTTGCTGTCGTGCGCCGCCTGCAGGGCCTCGCAGATCTGGATGAGGATGGGGCCCGCGACCTCCAGCAGCATGGGTCCGTCGGGAAGCACCAGATCCTGAAGCGGCTTCCCGTGCAGGAACTCCATGATGAAGTAGTGGCGGTTGTCGTCGGTGACGTTGAGGTCGAGGATCTTGAGGATGTTGTCGTGGCCGATGACGTTGACGGCGCGCGCTTCGTTGAAGAAGCGGTCGACGATCTTCTTGTCGGTGGCGTACTGCTGGTGCAGGAACTTGATGGCGACGCGCGACCCGATCACCGGGTGCTCGGCCATGTACACGGCGCCCATCCCGCCCTTGCCGAGGAGCCTCGAAACCCGGTAGCTGCCGACGTTCCGTCCCAGCAACTCGTCGTCGGGCTCGACGACGGAGAGATCGAGGCCGTCCTCGGGGCAGTGGAGGATCTCGTCCTCGTACTGGGTCTGGCACTCGGGACAGGTCCGGGACAAGGCGTTCTCCGCACGGAGGCTCGCGCCTACAGTTGACGCTCGCGCCAAGGGTGCTGTCAAGCGCTCAAAAGCCCAGCCGGAATGAGGGCGTACGGGCGATCACTTGAGGTCGCCGAGGACGTCCACGACCCCGTCCGGGGCCTTGGGCGTGCGCTCCTTGCGGTGCTTCTTTTCCGGGGTCTTCCTTTCCCTTTCGGGCGTCTCCGCGGCGATCGGCGCCTTCGGCACCGCCTTCAGAACCGCCTGCACGGTCTGCGGCTGGTCGGCGATCACGTCCATCGCGTAATCGAAGTAGCCGGCCTTGCGGAACTCGAAATGGATCTTCGCGTTGCGCGGAACCTCCAGGCTGAGCGGCGCGGCGCCGCGCTTCTCGCCGCCGCCTTTCCAGGTCGCCACCACGTCGGCGTCGAGCGGCTCCGAAACGACGGAGAGGAAGACCGGCGTCTCCGGCTGGCGGACGATCTCGGTGGCGCGCACGGTTGGCGCCGGCCGGGGATCGGGCGCGGGCCGGAGCACCACGAAGGCGGCGACCGCGACGGCCGCCAACGCCAGAGCGCCGATGCCTGCGTACAGCGCCGTGCGCCCGCGCTCCCGCGTCGGCGGCGGCGTGATCCTGGTGGGCGGCTGCGACGCGCGGGACATCGCGCCGCCCGCGGGCCGTCCCGTGGGGCGCGAGGTGGCTGCGCGCGCGTTGGGGTTCGAGATGCGGTTCTTCGAAATTGGACCCGTCGGGCGGCCGGGAGTGCGTGCGCCGGGGAACGAAGGTGGCCGGGCATCGACTGGATGAAGCTCCTGGTCCGTGTCGTCGGCGTGCGGCAGGTCTTTGGAGATCTTGAGCTGGTCCATGCACGTCTCGATGGCGTGCTTCAGCTCCTTCATCGAGGCGTAGCGATCCTCCTGCTTCTTCTGGAGGCACTTGAGGACGATCGCTTCGTAGGGCTCCGGAATCTGCGCGTTGAGCGATCGCGGGTGCGGAGGCGGAACTTGAATGTGCCCGATCAGCACTTCGCCGAAGTTCGAGCCCGGAAACGGCAGGCGGCCGGTGGCGAGCTGGAACATCATCACGCCGAGCGAGTAGATGTCGCTCCGCCCGTCGATCTTGTTGCTCGCGCCGGAGCCCTGCTCGGGGCTCATGTACGCCGGCGTGCCCATCACCATGCCGGTCTGGGTCTTGCCGGTGGAGATGCCCGCGTCGTCGGTCATGCGCGCGATGCCGAAGTCCACCACCTTCACGAAGTTCTTCTTCCCCTTCATCGTGATCAGGTAGACGTTGTCCGGTTTCAGGTCGCGGTGGACGATGCCGCGCTTGTGCGCCGCCTCCAGCGCGTCGCACATCTGAAGCAGGATGGGCCCGGACACGTCGAGCGGAACCGCGACGTTGTGCTTGAGGAGCGCCTGCAGCGGGCGACCGTGCAGGAACTCCATCACGAAGTAGTGCCGGTGGTCCTCGGTGACGTTCAGGTCGAGGATCTTGAGGATGTTGTCGTGGCCGATGACGTTGACCGCCCGCGCCTCGTTGAAGAAGCGGTCGACGATCTTGTCGTCGTGCGAGAACTGGGGATGCAGGAACTTGATCGCTACCCGCGAGCCGATGCCCGGGTGGACGCCCATGTAGACGGATCCCATCCCGCCCTTGCCGAGCAACCTCTCCACGCGGTAGCTGCCGATGCTGCGACCGAGCAGATCGTCGACGGTGGGGATGTCCGAGAGCCCGCGGCCATCCTCGGGGCAGTGGAGAACGTCGTCGTCGTAGGTGTTTTGACAGTCGGGGCAAGTCCGCGACACGGCATCGCGAGTTGAATCTTTCCGGGACGGTAGTGTCAAGCTTCGCGCCGTGCGCGCGGCCTTCCGGTTAGACTTGTTTCCGATGCGGTTCGCCAAGCTCCACGGCCTCGGCAACGACTTCCTGCTGCTCGACCTGCGCGCGGGAGGCGATCCTCTTCCCGCCCGGCGCGCCCTCGAGCTGTGCGACCGTCATCGCGGCGTCGGCGGAGACGGAGTGCTCACGCTGCTGCCTGGCGCGCGGATGCTGGTGCAGAACGCGGACGGCTCCGTCCCCGAAATGTGTGGAAACGGCGCACGCTGTGCCGCACTCTGGATCGCCACCGACGGGTGCACGCAGCCGGCGTCGGCGCGCGTGGAGCTGCTCACCGACGCGGGGCCGAGGCCGTGCAAGGTCGACGCCACCGAGCCCAGGCGCGGTCTGGTCGAGGTCGACATGGGAACCGCGCAGCTCGAACCGCCGCGACCCGTGGCACGCTGGGAAGCGGTGCCCGTCTCGATGGGCAATCCGCACCGCGTGATCTTCGTCGACGGCGGCGCCTCTCGACTCGCGGCGGAAGCCGGACCCGGGCTCTGCGGCGTGGAAAACGCCAACATCGAGTTCGTCGAGCGGATCGGCCCTGACCGGTACGCGGCGTTCGTCTGGGAGCGCGGTGCCGGGCTGACCCAGGCGTGCGGCACCGGAGCGTGCGCGGTCGCAGCGGCGGCCGTCGCGCGCGGAGAAGCGCGGCGCGACCGCGACGTCGTGGTGGAATTGCCTGGAGGCGCGTTGACAATCCGCGTCGATACTCAGGACCGCGTCACGATGCGGGGGCCCGCCGAGCTGGCGTTCCTCGGCGAGCTCCCCTGAAGCGACGATTCTAGAAGTAACAGTTCCAGCTCAGCGTCAGCGACTTGCTCGCCGAGCGCCCAAGGCTGGTCAACGGCTGCTGGCCGGCGGGCACGAACGGCGCATAACCGGCGTTCCCCGCGTTGATGCTCTGCGCTCCGAAAGACGACTGGCCACGGTTCAGCGCGAACTCCGCCAGGACGTGGTTCTGGCTCTTGTTGATATAGAAGTCGAGGCCGAACCGCGTGTTGCGGCTATCGCCCGTGTGCGCCTGAGCGCATTGCGCCGCCGTGACATCGGCGCCCGGCGTGCAATCGTCTCCCTGGAAATACTCGAAGGACACGTACGGGCGCACGAACGAGACACGATACCCGACGTCGAGCGACAAGCCCTTGCCGGTATCGCGCGAACCGGTGCCGTTGCCGTACAGGTACCCGCCGAGAATTGCGACGAACTCCAGCTGCTCAGACAAGGGGAAGTCGAAGAATAGCGTGCTGGTGACCGACCTCTGGTTGGTGAGGCCCTTGAGCGTTCGCAACGCGTCCGCCTGGTACGTGCCGGCGAGCGAGATGCTGAGGATCGGGTCCTTGGCGAAGTATATGCTCTGGTACAGGTAGCTGCCCTCTTCGCTTCCGATGATGTCGAAATTCACGAAACCGCCGAACGCCGGGTAGTGCTTCGAGTTGGGTCCGGTGGCTGCGGCGGTCGGCTGAACGCCCTCGTAGATGCCGCCGCGGAAGCCGAGCTTCTTGTCCAGTCCCCACCCACGAACTTGGAGTCCCGTGCTGCGCGTTCCGGGGAAGTTCGCTGCCGTGAATCCGCGGAGCATGTCAGGATGCCCGTCGACGTTGGCCTGGTTGGCGCTGGTGGTGATGGTGAAGCGGGAGTTCGGGTAGAAGATCAGTCCGCCCTCGACCAGCAGGACGTTGTCGCCCTTGGTTCCACCAGGTCCCCAGGAGACCCACGCGTCCTGCACGATCATGCGGCTGGTGAAGTTAGCGAACTTGCCGAAGTTCGCGTTGTCGACCTGGAAGTAATACGACCAGTTTGTGCCCACGTCCCCGTTCGCCTGGATTCGTGTCCGGCGGACGTAGAAGTCGTAGGCGTTGTCGGTTCCGCTTGGCGCTCCGTTCTCGTTGAGCTGGAATTGCGGCTGGATGAACGCCTGGATGTTCAGCGTCACATCCTTGGTGGGTAGCGGAACCGCCACCGCCCAGGACGCCGCAGACACGAGAAACAGCAGCACTCCGGGAAGCAGGCTCAGGCTCTTACGCATCCATCCCCCTCTGTCGGGTGAGCGCTTCGGAGGAGAGGTAAGACTTTTTTGTATGCTCTTGTCAACTCCCCGGCCGCTATTCGTCGAGGAGTTCCTTGAGCACTTCGCGGCCTGACGCGGTGATCCGGACGGTGCGCGTGATGTCCTTCCCCAGATCCGGATTGACCAGCCGGACCGTGTGCTCGCCGGCCGCCAGCATCAGCGGTTCGTTCAGGGGGGTGACGCCGATCTCCTGGCCATCCACCTCGACCCTTGCCCAAGGGCGGATCAGGAGCACCAATTCGCCCTTGGCGGTAATGATCGGTTGCACCGGGGGCTGCGAAGTAGCTTGCGGAATGGAGCGCTTGGGTTTCGCGGCTACAGCCTGCCGCGATTCCGGGGCAGGAGGTACCGGGACCGCAGGTGGAACCGGCGCAGCAGGGACCGCAGCGCGCGCCACGGAGGGCGTAGCCTGCGCCATCACTGGCGGCGCGTCTGGCGCCGCACCGGCGTCCGTGACAGGCGGTGTCGGGCTCGGAGGAGGCTCCGTCGCCTGGAGCTGCGGAGTCGCTGGTTCCGCGACCGGCTCCGCCGGCCGCGGTGCTACCGACGCGCGCTCGATTGGCACGATATCCGCGGCAAACGCCCCGCGGCGCTGCAGAAATGCATACCCCGCGGCGCCCCCCAGGGCGGCGATGCAGAGAAATGCGGCGATCCCGTACGCCATACCCCGCCGGTCCCGCGGCGGCGGCGGCGGCGGCCTCGGAAGCACCACGGTTCGCGCTTCCCGCAGCTGCGGACGGCGCGCGGGGACGGCGCGGACCGCGCCAGTGCCGTTCATCTCCGCTTCCAGCGCCTGCATCGCCGCGCCGGTGCTCTCGTCGGGCGGCTGCACCGGCTCGGCATACGCCTTGGCAAAATCCGAGATGCGCGCCGGCGTGATCGCCTGCCCGAGAGAGACGAGCAGCGCGTCGAGATCGGCCTGCAGATCGTGGCAGCTCGCGTATCGCGCATCGCGATCCTTGGCCAGCGCCCGCTCGAGCACGGCCACGAGACCCGCGGGCGCCTCCGGCCGCGGGACGGAGAGTGGCTGTGGATCTTCCGTCATCATGCGACCGATGAGCGACACCTCGCTGTCGCCTTCCCAGGGACGCTTCCCGCCGAGCATCTCGTAGAGCACGACGCCGAGCGCGAAGACGTCGGCGCGGCGATCCAGGGCATCGCCGCGGAGCTGCTCGGGCGGCATGTACGCGACCTTGCCTTTCAGGGTCCCCGTGCGCGTCATCCCGCTCGAGTTCGCCGCCTTGGCGATGCCGAAGTCGACCACCTTCGCCATGCCGTTGCGATGGACGAGGATGTTGTCCGGAGAGATGTCGCGGTGGACGAGACCGAGCGGCTTGCCGTCGGGCCCCGCGAGATCGTGCGCGTAGTGCAGGCCGCCTGCGGCCATGGAGACGATCTTCACCACCTCGGCGATGGGCAGCCGCTCGCCGCGCTCGTGGGCACGCTTCGCCACCGCGCGCAGCGAGGGCCCGTCGATGAACTCCATGGCGATGAAGTAGTTTCCGTTCGCCTCGCCGAGATCGAAGATGCTGACGATGTTCGGGTGATCGAGCCGGGCCGCCAGCCGGGCTTCGTTGAGGAACATCTCGACGAACTGGCGGTCGCGCGCCAGGTGCGGCAGGATCCGCTTCAGGCATACCAGCTTCTCGAAGCCCGCCGCGCCGGCTTGCCGCGCGAGGTACACCTCGGCCATTCCGCCGGAGGCGATCAGCCGGACGAGCTTGTACTTGCCGATGGGCGCCGTCATCCCGCAGGGCGATGCTACAGCACGCCCCGGAGTGCTCCCAGAATTCACCTGTACAATCACCTTTTACTGAGGTCGCGGAGCGTGTTCTGCACGCCCTCCAGCTTGCCGGACAAGGTGGACGCGTCGGGGGCATGTGCGCCATTTCCCTGCTTCACCGCTTCGAGCTTCCGGCGCGCGCCTTCGACGAGCTGCGCCGCCGTCGCGATGTCGGTCTGCGCGTCGTCCCAGGCGAGGTCCGCCCGCAGCACGCCGAGCTCCGCGACCTGCGCGCCGGTCAGCCCCGGAAGCGCGCTTGCACGGTCGACGAGCGCTGCCGCATTGCGCCCATCGCCCTTCTTGCCCGCGTTCTTGGCCCAGTTGCCGAGGAGGTCGAACAACCACCGATCGAGCGCGTTCTGATCGTCGAACTCGGTTTCCATCGGAGGCTTCTCCCCCGCGGGGATGGGAATGGGGCCGTAGGCCTTGTCCGTCGGCGGAATCGGCGAGGTCCCGATGGGGAAGAACCTGCCGCGCTCGATCACCAGCAAGCTTCCCTGCGCGGCGACGCGGAAGTGGTGCTGGTTGCGTTCGGACGCGAGCCATCCCACGGCGACGAGCAGGGCCAGGATGATGAGCCAGAGGACGAGGCGCTGCAGCGTGCTTCCTCTGCGGGCCGCCACCTGCTCAGCCATGACGGAGCACGCCGATGAAGGGGACGTTGCGGTACTTGTCCGCTGCATCCAGACCGTAGCCGACCACGAAGCGGTCCTCGATCTCGAAACCGAGATAGTCGATGGGGATCCGGGTCCGGGCCCGGGACGGCTTGTGCAGGAGCGTGCAGAGCTTCACCGAGGCGGGGCGGCGGGTGGCGAGGTTGTCGAGCAGGTAGCGCATGGTCAAGCCGGTGTCGACGATGTCCTCGACGATCAGCACATGCTTGCGTTCGATGGGCCTGGTCAGATCGCTCGTGATCTTCACCACGCCGGAGGACTCGGTCGCTTCCCCATAACTGGAGAGGCCGATGAAGTCGATACTGACCGGCAGATCGACGGCGCGGCCGAGATCCGACATGAAGATGTACGACCCCTTCAAAACGCCCAGGAGGACCAGGTCCTTTTCCTGGTAGTCCCGCTCGATCTGCTCCCCTAGCTCCTTGACGCGTTTCGCGATCTTCTCCGCCGAAAAGAGCGGTTCGAGGTCTGCAGAAAGTCTCAAGCGATTCTCCTTCCCGACAAACAAAACCTTGGGGTGCCTGGCGGTCGATCTGAAGCCATTACACCCAGGCGTTGTTCATGATCTCGCCGAAGCCGCCCCCGCCCGGAACGATGTACTGCTTGTCGTCGAGCCCCCGCTCGCGGTCCCAGTGCGTTCCCGGAACCGTATCGAACACGTCCTCCGGCGAGAGGCCGCGGTCGAGCCTGAGCGCGTAGACGATGGCCTCGGCGTGCCTCGTGATGACGTTCTTCAAGTACTCGGGCGTGACGATCAGGTTCGCGGCGATGATCTTGCGCGGCTTGCCGATCACGTCGCGCTTGTAGGCGTCGATGGCGGTGCACATGCTGCCGCCGGTCGCGCCCATCGGGTCGGGAAAGAGCAGGATGGCGTCGTCGACGTCTCCGCCGATCTTGCTGCCGAAGATGCGCGCGCCGGTTACGTGCGACGCGTCGTCGAGGACCCGGGCCATCACGAAGTGGTCCTGGCGTACCACGCGCGGATCCAGCAGCGTGTTGAGGAAATCGTACGTGATCTGCGAAGGCAGCGTGCCCGCGCGGGCGATGTTCACCGTCACCGCGCGGACCTCGGGATCGACGGTCTCCCCGTGGAAGACGGCGTTCGGCGTGGAGTCGATCATCCGCGTCGCCGTCGCGGTCGGGCGCCGGGGAAATTCGGCGTTGACGATCACCCGCAACAGATCGCGGTAGAGCACGGCCACGAGCGTGTTGATCTCCGGCTGGTACGTGCCCTTCGCACACAGCTTCGCCAGCTGCGTGAGGGCGAGCGGGTCCGCGAGGATGTGCACGTTGGCGCCGTAGCGATGCTCCAGCTGCGGGGCCCGGTAGGGGATGTGATCGTAGGCGTGGTCGCGCATGCGGTTACCTCGCAGCCGGACCCGCTTCGGACGGCGGCGGACGCCCGCTCACTTTCCGGCGCTTTTCCGGGCGGGAAGGAAGCGGATCCAGAGGTCGGCGTCAACGCCTTCCTTGCCCGGCCGCGCTTCGAACAGCGCGTCGCGGAGATCGGCAGCCCGGTCCGCGAACAGCCGTGCTGCCTGGCCTGCGACGCCGCCATGGGCGCCCGCGGCGCGCTCGACGGAGCGGACGATTCCCGCCACGTCCACCCAGACGTTCTGCTGTCCGGGAACGTCGAACCCGGCGATGCCGATCCGCTTGAGGTGCTGTGCGAGCGACTGACCCTGCAGCTGCAGGACGCGTCCCAGCACGCCGAGGTCCGCCGCGCTCGCCGGTTTCACCTGCTGCTTGTTCCGCCGCCGCGCCCCGGGCGCTTCGCTCGCAGGCGGAGGGGTGCCGCCAATCGCGAGAAAGAGCACGTCTTCGCGGACGGCTGCCTGGGCTCCGTCGCCGAGGCGGAACCAGGAGGCGCCGTTGAGCTGCGCGCGGTCGACGGCGGGACGCGCGCGCATCGCCCGGTCCAGCGCGGCGCGGACCGTCTGGGGATTGGAGAGCTGCGCGGTGACGACGAACGCCGAACGATCGAACGACCCCACCTGCTCGCCCAGCACGGCTTCGATGAGCGAGCTGGCGTCGAGATAGACGCCGATGCCGATGTTTCCCGCGAACGACGGAATGAGGTCCTTCTCCAGATCCAGTCCGGTCGTCTCCTGCACGCGGTCGCGGAGACGCGCCGCGTCCGCTCCGGCAGTGCGCGTCAGCTCCCGCCAGACTGCCTCCGGCGCCGCCGAGATGCGCAGATACGCAGCCGCGTCGCCCGGCAGCCGGGAGGCGAGGTCCGGAGGCCGGACCAGCGGTTTGAAAGCGGCGACGAGCTGGTCGCCGGCGAGGTTCTTGAGCTGCGCGAACATCCTCACCTGGACCAGCTCGCGGTTCTCCGGTTTTTCCAGGATGGTGAACGCGGACGCGCCCAGCTCGCCAGAAAGGCGGCCGCTGCCGGCCGCGCCGCGATCGCCTTCCCGCGAATAGAACACGGCATCGCCCGACCCGACGTGCCGGACCGCGGTGAGAAATCCGGGATCGGCGGCGAGGCCCTTGCCCGGAGGAATCGCCGCGGCGCTGGCCAGCGCGCGGGCCGGATCGGTCGCGCCAGCAAGGCGCAGGTAGAGATATCCTTGGCGTTGCAGGAGCGCGACCGTCTCGCCGGTGGCATTGCGACCCACCAGAATGGGAGTCCCATCCGGCAGCGTCGCGTCCCCCAGCTGGAAGGGGCCGCCCCCGTAGCGTCCCAGGGTCCGGGCGGAACCGAGAAGCTGCCGCGCTGCAGCCAGCGACTTCTTCTCGTCGGAGCTGCCGATCGCGAACACCAGCGCCTCGGGGTCCTGCGGAACGGTGAAGAACGCGATGCCTTTCTGCGGGTCGAATCCGTTTGCTTCCGCGGCGCGCGGGTCGAGCACGTCGAATCCCGCGCCAGCGCCGAGCGACCGCGCGAGCTCGTCGAGCGACGCTCCCAACGACAGCTTGGCGGCGACCTCGCGGTGGATGACCAATCGCGCCCACGGCGCGGGGATCAGCAGCGCGGCGCGCGCGTCCCCCGGCACCGCCATGGCCACGGTTCGCTCCAGCGCGGTGACGTGCGTCCGCGCCGTGCGCATCTGGCCGTCCTTGTCGCGAATGGTCTCGACGACGGTGTAGACGCCTGCGCGCGGGAATGCGTGGACGACGGACGCGCCCTGCCCCTGCGCGGTCCCGTCGCCGAAGTCCCAGAGGATCTCGGTTCCTTCCGGCACCTGTTGCGACTCGCCGAAGCGGAGCGGAACGCCGGTGTACGTCGTCCGGGCATCTCCGGGATCGGGAGAGATCCGCTTCACGCAGGACAGCAGGATGAGCAGGCAGAGGAGCAGGCGAGTCCGCATGCGCGGCGGGTGTATCACACCGCCCTTGCTGCGGACGCGGACGACCGTCGTCGCGGTTGACAGGGGGCTGGCGGACCGTTAGAGCTTTCAGAAAGTTTTGAAAGTTCATCGACAGAAGGTCGGACAATGACGGCGGTGTCGTCAGGAGGTCTGGCGGAGCTTCACGAGGCGGCGGCAAGCCCGCTGGCGCGCCCGTCCGCTGCACAGCTCCTGCCCCTCGCCCAGTCCGCAGAGGGGATTCCCCGGCTCGAGCGCCTGCTGCTCACCGCCGCGCGGCGTGCGCCTCGCGAGCTCGCCGGCGCCGCCGCCGACCTGGTCCGCGCCGGAGGAAAGCGGGTGAGGCCGCTGCTCGTGCTGCTGTCGGCGCGGGCCGCGATGCCAGGACGGCGCGCGCGCGGGCGCGTCCCGCTCGCCCTCGTCGCGGAGATGGTCCACTCGGCGACGCTGCTGCACGACGACGTGATCGACGACGGGCTGACGCGGCGCGGACTGCCTGCGCCGCGCGTGGCGTACGGAAACGGCGTCTCGGTGATCGCGGGAGACTGGCTGCTGGCCGCGTCGCTGGAGCTCGCGCTGCGGGCCGACTCCCCGGGCGCGCTCGAGGCGCTGGTGCGCACGCTGCGCCAGCTGGTCGAGGGGGAAGCGCGGCAGATCGCCCTGCGGGGGAAGACGGACTTCACTTCCGACGATGCGCTGCAGATCGCGCACCTCAAGACCGGCTCGCTGTTCGCCTTCTGCGGCGAGGCAGGCGCCCTGGCGGCCCGCGCGCCAGTGGCCGTCGTCGCGGCGCTGCGCGATTTCGGAATGCGGTCCGGTTCTGCCTTCCAGATCGCCGACGACCTGCTCGACTTCGAATCCGACGCGGCAACCCTCGGCAAGGCCGTGCTCGCCGACGTGACCGAGGGAAAGCCTTCGCTACCGCTGGCCATCGCGCTCAAGCGGCTCCCTCCGCTTCGCGAGGAGCTGGCAGAGCTCCTGAAGGGCCCGCCGGAGACCACCGAAGACGAGGTCCGGGCCCGCGTCCGCGCCTTCGCCGGCCGTCTGTCCCGAACGGGAGCGCTGGGCGCTGCGCGCCGGATCGCCGAGAAGGAGCGCGACGCCGCGCTCGCCGCGCTGGAGCGCGTCCCCCACAGCCCGACCCGGGAGCTCCTCGCCCAGGTCGCCCGGGCCCTTCTCTCGAGAAGTCACTGACGCCGATGACGCCCGCCCCGACATCGTCCCTGGACGCCGAGATGGGGCCCAAGGAGCAGGAGCGCCGCTTGCTGCACGAAGTGGCGGACGCGGTCGGCGCACTGATGGAGTTCTGGGGCTTCAAGCGGGTGATGGGACGGGTGTGGGCCCTGCTCTACCTGCGCGGAGACGCGCTCTCCGCCTCCGACCTGTGCGAGCAGCTCTCCATTTCCTCGGGGGCGGCCTCGATGGCGCTCTCGGAGCTGGAGCACTGGGCGGTGATCCGCAGGATCCGCAAGGCGGGCGACCGGCGCGAGTACTTCGAGGCGGAGACCGACATCTGGAAGATGATCTCGCGGGTGCTGCGCGAGCGCGAGCTGGTGCAGATCGAGCGCGCGCTGGAGGTCTTCGAGCGCGTCCGCGAGAAGCTGCGGTCGCTGGCGGTGCCGGGCGAGCGTTCACGCCTCGAGGACATCGCGGAGCGGCTGGGAAAGCTGGTCGACCTCGCGCGCGTGGGGCGGGCGCTGCTGGTCGCCATTGTGCAACAAGGGCGCGTCGATCTCGGCCCGCTGATGCGGTTTCCGCGGCCGCGGCGTTAGAACTCGACCGATACCCCGAACCGCCAGGCGTGGTCGCTGAGGATCAGCCCGCCGCGTCTGTTGAAGTTGTTCAGATGCGTCCAGCCGTACTCGGCGAACAAGGCCGTCCGCTGGATCCCCGTATCGAGATACGCCTCGCGCGCCAGATCGAGATCCAGGGCGTTCAGGTTCACCGCCACTCCGAGAGCGGTCGTGTAGCCGTAGCTCCAACCCGAGCCATGCCCGCCCTGAGGCGGCTTCGAGACGTCGCCCCTGCCGTCGTACGAGACCCAGAGCGCCCGCATCAGCCCGAGCTGCGCATAAGGAATGAAGGGAAAGCGCTCCCATCGATCCGCCAGCCAGTCGAAGCGGTAGGTCGCGATGAGACCAAACGGAAACACGTTCAGCGTCGCCGTGTCCTGTGACTGCTGGGCCGCTCCCGGCGTGGAGCTGACGAGGATGGCCTTGCCGTAGTTCTGCCAGAAGCCGGCGGTAGCGCCGATCAACAGCGAACCGAACGGATGCGCGATCTCCCAATCGAACTCGAGCTGGTATCTGGGCGGGGCGCGCGGGCCGAACACGTCGTGGTACGGGGTTCCCGTGAGCCCCGGCTCGGAATCCACCTTGGGATCGTAGCGATCCATCTTGAAGCCGATGAGGAAACGCCGCGACGGCGGATCCTCCGCGCGCGCCGAAGGAGCGATCAGCGCGAAGAGAGCGATCACCGCAGCACCGTTGCGGGCCTTGCGGCGGCGCCGCAGCAGCAAGGCCATCACCAAAGCGCCGCCTGCGATCCAGGCCGAGGCGCCGCCGGTCGTGCATCCGTGTCCGCCGAGCGCGCTGCCGCCTTCCTCGCGGTAATGCTCGTAGAAGTCCGAGGAGGGAACCGGGGTTGCGGTGATGGAGCCGGACGGGTCGGAGACGTTTCCGTACGTGTCGTGCGCGACGACCGTGACCGTGTAGCCCGCGTCGTTCTGCAGGGCGGTGCCGTCGTCGGTATGTTCGATGTCGGCGTTGGTCTTCGCGGAGACGGTATTGGCGCTTCCGCCACTGCTGGTCGTACCCGCGGGCACGACGTGAACGTCGTAGGTGGCGATCGCCTCCGCGGCGTTGCCCGCAGACCAGTACACCCGGAAGTGCCGGTCGCCGGGCGTGAACGAGAGATCCTGCGGCGGCGTGGGCTTCGCCAGCGCGTAGCTCACGTTCACCGAGGCACTGGAGAGCCCGCCCAGCGCGCGATACTGCACGCAGAGGACGTTGGTCACCGGGTTTGCGGAGCCGGCGTCGGCGATCGCCGGATCGTCGCATCCGACGGTCCCTGCATCGGTGAAGGCCATCTGGTTCGCACTGACCGTGTCGGCCCCGGTCTGCGCCAATGTTTCCGAGCGCGTGAGCTGCGCGGACGGGGAAGGAGGATTGGTGGTGCAACTGGCCGGATCGCGCGCGCCCAACAGCAGGACCGACTCTCCCGTGGAGGGCGTGGTGCCGAGGTCCCAGTTCGCGACCAGTTGCAGCGTCTTGCAGTTGCTCGAGCCCACGAGTACGCCGGCGGTCGAGTTGTTGACCAGCAGCGACACGGCGCCTGCCGCGAACGGCGCGAGCGCGAGTGCGAAAGCGGGGGCCAGGCGCATCTGGCGTCCGGTCATAGCAAGGAAGGGGCCAGCGGCTCCCGCCGAAGGCCGGTAAGCCGCTGTGCTTTTGCCAGGACCGTTGCTGAGTTCTGACAATTTGTCAGTAGCGCCCTAAGCGCGAGCGGACAGCTTGTCAGCGTAGTCGCGTGCGAGCAGCTCGGCGATCTGAACGGCGTTCGTCGCCGCGCCCTTGCGCAGGTTGTCGCTCACGACGAACAGCGCGAGGCCGTTCGGAGCGGACAGATCGCTGCGAATCCGGCCGACCAGCGTGTCGTCGTTGCCCGCGCCGAGCAGCGGCATCGGGTACACGTGCTCCTTCAGCTCGTCGACTACTTTCACGCCGGCTGCCTTGCGCAGGATCTCCCGCGCCTGGTCCGGGGCGAGCGGCCGCTTGAAGAAGAGATGCGCCGCCTCGGAGTGACAATAGAAGACGGGCACGCGCACGCAGGTGGCGGAGACCGCAAGCCCCGGCAAGCCGAGGATCTTCCGGCTCTCGTTCACCAGCTTCATCTCCTCGTCGGTGTACCCGTTGCCGCTGTCCTTCCCGATCTCCGGCAGCAGGTTGAAGGCGATGCGATGGGGAAACTTCTCGTTCGCCGTCGCCTCCAGGTTGAAGAGCGCGCGCGCCTGCTTCTCCAGCTCGTCGATTCCCTTCTGCCCGGCGCCGGAGACCGACTGGTAGGTGGAGACGATCACTCTCTCCAGCCCCGCCGCTTCGTGCAGGGGCTTCAGCACCACCACCAGCTGGATGGTGCTGCAGTTGGGATTCGCGATGATCCGGCGCCCGCCCGGCTTCAGGGCCAGGTCTACGTCCCGCGGGTTCACCTCGGGAACCACCAATGGGCAGTCGGCGTCCATGCGGAACGCGCTGGAGTTGTCGATCACCACCGCTCCCGCGCGCGCGGCGTGGGGAGCGAACTCGCGCGAAACCGTGGCGCCCGGCGAGAAGAGCGCGATGTCCGCCCCGGCGAAGGAGTCCGGCTTGAGACGCTGGACGGTCACCTCACCGCCCATGAACTCCAGGTTCTGCCCTTCGCTCCGTTCGGACGCGAGCGGGACCAGCTCGCGCACGGGAAACTCGCGCTCCTCGAGCACTTTCATCATCTCGCGGCCGACCACCCCGGTCGCTCCCGCGATGGCCACCTTGTACTGCCTCATTTCATCCGCCTCGCGCCAAACCCCTGCACGTAATCCGGTGCAAGGGCGAAACAGGTGCCTTCATCGTACGACGCCGCGCGCAATCGCGGTATGCAAAGTCTTGCGATCGCCGCCGCCGGGGGAGGCTTCCGCAGCAGGCGGGCGCCTTCCGGCAAGCGCACATCTGCCGCCATGCAGACCTCCACATCGCCCTGCGGCATCCCGTCGCGGTAGGGCTGGATGAAGAGCTCTCCCTTGCGCGCTTCGGTTGCGGCGTAGACCAGCCCTGGCTCGTCCATCGCGATGGCCTGCAGGCTCGATGCGCCGGCGATAGGCAGCCTTCGCGCGTACGCGATGGTCTTCGCGGCGGCGAGGCCAACGCGCAGGCCGGTGAAAGAGCCGGGTCCGAGGCCGACGGCGACTCCATCGACGAGGGTCAGGTCTCCGAGCGCTGCTGGTAGGACGTCGCCTGCCCTGGCCGGCGGACCGATGAGCTGCTCGCGAACGACCCGGCCGTCTTCGAGGAGCGCGCAGGAGGTGAACGGGGTCGAGGTATCGAGGGCGAGCACCCTCACTCGAACCACTTCCGCATCGCGTCGTTGCGGAACGCGTAGAGCATCAGCGTGAGCAACAGCGCGATGCCCACCACGTTCGCGACTTCGCGGAAGCGCACCGACAGCGGGCGCCGCCGGATCCCTTCGATGAAGGCGGTGAGGACGTGGAACCCGTCGAGCACCGGGACCGGGATCAGATTCATCAGCCCGAGCACCACGCTGATGGCTCCCATGGTCACGATCAGCTCCCGCCAGCCGTTTTCGGCGGCCTTGCGGGCGACGTCCGCGATCATCAGCGGCCCGCCGATGGCGCGGCTGGAGATGTGTCCGGTGACGATGCGCACGATGCCGATCGTCTGCGCGCGCACGAAGCCCGCCGTATTGCCGACGGCGCGGCGGGCCGCATCCGGCAGCGTGTACCGCACCCAGATGCGTTCCGCGTCGGCAAAAGCGTTCAGGTCGGGGGCTGCCCCCAGGTCCGGGACGTCCTGCAGCACGCCGGTCTCGTCGCGATCCTTGCGCAGATGAGGAGTGACGGTGGCAATGAGCTCCTTGCCGTCGCGTCGCACGGTGATCTGCAGGGGCTGCGTGCCGGCCGCCTTGATCGCACCGTCGACTTCGTCGCCCCAGGAGAACGCCGGCCTGCCGTTGACCGCCAGGACGCGGTCGCCGCGCCGGAGTCCCGCCTCGTCGGCGGCGCCTCCGGGCTGCACGGCGAACAGGGTCAGATCGCTTGGCTCCAGGCCGTACGCACCCGCTTTTTCCGGCGCCGGCAAAGTCACCGTCATCGGCTTGTCGGACCAGAGCGTTCCGCCCGGAGCCTGCACGGGCAACGGACGGATCAGGTCCAGCGTCACCGCGTCGGCGCGCGCAGCGATCTGCTGCTGGAGTTGCTCCCAGCTCGCGATCGGCGATCCGTCGAGCTTCACCACCTTGTCGAACGTGTGCAGACCGGCGCGCGCGGCAGGCAAATCCGGCGAGATTACCGTTACCTGCGCTGCGCGCGGCACCGCCGAAATGCCGATGCGGCCGTGCTTGACGGTCTCGATCGGGTTGGTTTCCTCGTGGACCGCAGGAACGATGCGCAGGGTCTCGCGGGCGTCATTGCGCTCCACTTCCATGGTCAGAGGCTGGCCGGCGTGGGCGCGGATCTTCTCCTGCAGAGCGCTCCAGCCTTCGACTGGCTCGCCGTCGATGCGGACGATCCGGTCGCCGGAACGCAGTCCCGCCTGCGCCGCCGGAGACTGCGGCTTGACGTACCCCACCTTCGCGGCGAGGTCCTGGTGCGGCGCCGCGAAGACGACGAAGTACAGGGCGACCGCGAGCGCGAAGTTCGCCGCCGGCCCCGCGAAGGCGATCACGCCCTTCTTCCAGGGCGGCTGCTCGAGGAAGCCCCGCCCCCGATCCTGGGGCGCCACCTCCTCGTACGGGTTGTCTCCGGCGAACTTCACGTATCCGCCGAGCGGGAGGAGCGAGACGCGATATTCGGTCTCTCCGGCGGTGAATCCGAAGAGCCTGGGCCCGAATCCGATGGAAAAGCGGATGGCCTTGACCCCCACGGCCTTGCCGACCAGCAGGTGCCCCAGCTCGTGGAAGAACACGACGACGCTGATGACCAGCGCGAACGAGAGCAGGGTGAAGCCTGCCGACTGTACAAAAGCCATGGAAGCGCGAGTCTAAATGTGCATTGCGCGGCGCGCCAGCACCGTCAGGTAAGGAGGCGTGCACACAAGAGGACAAAGGGCGCATTGAAGAGCAGCGCGTCGATGCGATCGAGCAGGCCGCCATGGCCGGGCAGCAGGTTCCCGCTGTCCTTCGCGCCGAAGGCGCGCTTGAGCATCGACTCCGACAGATCGCCGACCGGACCGAGGATGGCGGCGCCGGCGCCGATCAGCGCCGCGCCCCAGGCCGGGACCGAGGGCAGCCAGATCTGCCGGACGACGATGGCTCCGGCGATGCTGCCAGCCGCCCCGCCGAGCGCTCCCTCCCAGGTCTTGCTCGGCGAGATCCGCTCGTAGAGCTTGCGCCGGCCGAATGCGCGCCCGGCGAAATAGGCGAAGGTGTCGTTCAGCCAGGTGACCACGAGCGTGAGGACGATCCACCACTCTCCCCGCGGCATCCGCCGGAGCGGGAGCAACGCCGAAAGCAGGATCCCGGCGTAGGCAGTACCGAGCACTGCAAGGGCGACGCGACGCGGCGCGTTCGGGATCTCCACCTCGAAGAGGAGCGCGTCCGCGAACGCGACGATCACCACGGCGGACAGGACCGTTTCAGCGGTGACCCACGCCGCGGGCGCTTCCTGGAGCAGGGGGATGACGAAGGCGCCGCCAATCGAGACGACGGCGGCGCCGGTGAGCTCGCGGCGTGGGAGCTGGTTCAGCTCCAGGGCGCAGACGCTGGCGGCCGCGCCAATCAACAGGGCCAGCGGAACACCGCCCCGCCAGATCAACCAGAGCACTCCCGGCAGGAGCACCAGCGCGGTGATCACGCGGATGATCAGGTTGCGGTTCTTCTCGCTCATGCCTGGGTGCGGAGCTGGGCGCTGGTCTTGCCGAAGCGCCGTTCCCGCTTCTGGAAGTCCTCCAGCGCGAGCAGCAGATCGAGCTCACCGAAGTCGGGCCAGAGCGCGTCGGTGAAATGGATCTCCGCGTAGGCGAGCTGCCAGAGCAGGAAGTTCGAGACGCGGAACTCTCCGCTGGTACGCACCACGAGCTCCAGCGGCGGCAGGCCCTCCGTCCAGAGCCGGTCCTCGATCGCCCTCGCGTCGATGGAGCCGGGGTCGAGGCGGTCGGCGGCGATCCGGCGCGCCATCGCGATGATTTCCTCGCGACCTCCGTAGCTGAGCGCGAGCGTGAGCGTCATGTCGGTATGTCGCGCGCTGTCGTGGCGCAGCTCTTCCAAGGGATCGCGCACGCGCGGCGGCAAGCGGTCCAGCTCGCCGATGGCATGCAGCCGGATGCCGTTTTCCATGATCTCCGGCCGTTCGCGGTTCAGATAGTCGCGCAAGAGGTCCATCAAGCCGGCGACCTCAGCCGGAGGTCGGTGCCAGTTCTGCGAGGAAAACGCGTAGAGCGTCAGCGCCTTCAGCCCCAGGCGCCGCGCCGCGCGCGTGACCTCCCGGACCGAGTCGCTTCCCCTGCGGTGTCCTTCCAGCCGGGGCAGCCCTCGCTGCTCCGCCCAACGGCCGTTTCCATCCATGATGATGCCGACATGGCGCGGGAGCGGGCGCTGCGCGACTTCCGCCTTGAGCTGGGCGATGTCCCGTTCGATACGCGGCATGAAGTCGCGGGCACCATAGCAGGAATGCTGCGCGGCGCGTCGTTCGGGTTAGGTTAGTGATGTGCGCGGCTGGTTCGGCCCATTCCGCATCGAACGCCAGGTCGGCCGCGGCGGCCTGGGCGCCGTGTACCGCGCGGTCGATTGCCGCAACGGGGTCACCGTAGCGCTGAAGATGCTACCGCACGCGCCCGACCCGTCTTCCACCCGGCGGCTGCGGCGCGAGTTCGACGCGCTCAAGCACCTCGAGCATCCCAACATCGTGCGCGTGTTGGACGTCGGCGAGATGGACGGCATCCCCTGGTTGTCGATGGAGTACGTCGACGGAATGGCGCTGCGCGAGTGGCTCGTGGTGGCCGGCCGGCCCAAGCTGCTCGAGCCGGAGCCCGACGCGGATGCGCCGGAGGGCGTGGACCTCGACGCCCTCTTCGAGGAACCGGATTCCGGCGCGCTGCTCGCCGCTGCGCGCGCGCACCGGTTCCGGATCGAGACCGGCCTCGAGGCGATGCTCACCGATGAGGAGCAGATCGAGCAGAACAACCCCGACCGGCTGCATGCGCTGTGCGAAGCGCTGGCGCAGGTGTGCGACGGGCTGTCGTTCATCCACACGCGCGGCCTGCTGCACCGCGACGTGAAGCCGGGGAACATCCTGGTCCGGCAGGACCGCCGCGCGACGCTGGTGGATTTCGGTCTGGCGAAGAGGATGACCGACGCGGAGATCACCGACCACGGGCACGTGGTGGGGACCTACCGTTACATGTCGCCGGAGCAGGCCCGGGGAGAGCCGCTCGATCGGCGCAGCGATCTCTATTCGCTCGGTGCCACCCTGTACGAGCTGCTCGCCGGGCGGGCGCCGTTCACGCACCGCAACCAGTTCGAGCTCCTGGAGGCGATCATCTACCAGGAGCCGCCGGAGATCGGGCGCATCAATCCCGGCGCGCCCGCGGCGCTGGCCCGCCTTGCGGAGCGTCTCTTGCAGAAGAATTCCGAGGAGCGGCCCCAGAACGCCGCGGAGGTGGCGCTGCTCCTCCGCGTCATCGGGCGTGGCGTGTGGGGGTTCTCGGAGCCGCTGATGGTGCCCCGACCGGCGGAGGAAAAGACCGGCTGAGGTCACCTGGCGGTTTCGCGCACGCGCCTGCGCAGATCGGCGACGAAGTTGCCGCGCAGCCAGCGATGCTTCCAGGCCTTGACCGCGAGCCAGACGGCGGCGACGGCGGCGAGCGCGACGGCATACGGAAACACCGGCCCCCGGCGGTCGGAAGCGATCAGGACCAGAGCGAGCGCGATCCAGGCGGCGGCGGGATTGTGCTCCTTGCGCAGCGCGCGCCGGAAGTCCCACGGCGGTCCCCCGGCAGGGGTCGCAAACCGCGGCCAGAACCGGGGGACGCGCCGGCACCAAGCCTCGTACTCGGCGCCGAACGTCTGCAGCAGGAAGCGCTCCTCGGCGGCGACGATCGCCCGGTACTGCAGCGCGAACAGCAGCGCGACGATCACCAGGAGGAGCGGATCGTGCGCGATCACGCAGAGCCCGAGTGTGATTCCGAGGTTCCCCAGGTAAAGCGGGTTCCGCGTCAGCGCGTACGGGCCCTTGGTGTTGAGCGACGTTGCGATCAGCTTTTCGTTCTGTCCCGAAGTACCGTCCGTGACCTGGCCGAGCACCCACGCGCGAAGCGCCTGCCCACAAGCGCAAAGAAGGAGCCCCGCAACCGTCCAGAGCGGTGAGGCGGGTCCACGGCGGTTCCAGAGCAGCGGCAGTGCGACGAGCACGAGCAGCAGCGGCGTGAAGCTTCGCCATCGGAACAGCACGCGCCCCGCTCGCTCCAGCATCGCCGGGCGTGGCGTATCAGGAGAAGCCTCATGCTACAAGTCGCGCGCGTGAGGGAATACCGGCGTCTTCTCGCGGCGGTGCGGCCGCACCTCAGCCTGCTCGCCGCGGCGATCGCCTCGATGTTGGTGCTCTCCGCGGCCACCGGCGCGTTCTCCTGGCTGGTCGGGCCGATGTTCCAGTTCGTGTTCAAGGGAGGTGCGCTCGACGCCGGCGCTCTCCGAAGCGCCCTGCCGTTCCTGCACGCGCCGGAAACGATCTCCGCGGAGACAGCGCTGCGCGCGTTGCCGCTGCTGATCCTCGCGATCGCCGCGGTGCGCGGGATCGCCTATTTCGGCCAGTTCTATTGCATGGGGATGCTGGGCCAGCGGGTGGTGGCCGACATGCGCCTCGCGCTCCACCAGAAGCTGCTCGAGCTGGCGCCGGCATTCTTCGCCCGCAGCTCATCGGGCGATCTTCTCGCGCGCTTCGCAAGCGACGTGGCGGCGGTGGAGTTCGCCGTCACCTACGGCTTCGCCGCGTACCTGCGCGATGGTCTTCAAGTTTTGGTCCTGCTCGGCGTCTCCATCGCTCTCGACTGGCGGCTGGCGCTGCTGGCGTTCGTCGCCGTTCCGCTCACGGTCCTTCCCATCGTCCGGTTCGCCCGGCGGCTGAAGAAGATCGCCGCGCGGGGGCAGGCCCAGATCGGCACCCTCTACACGCTCCTGCACGAGGCCCTGCAGGGCGTACGCATCGTGCAGTCGTTTGGGATGGAGCGGTACGAGCGGAACAAATTTGCCGCCGGCCAGGACCGCTTTCTCGCGACGATGCGGCGCAGCTTCTTCGTGCGCGCGATCTTCACGCCCACGCTGGAGATCATGGCGGCGATCGGCATCGCCACGACCGTCGTCTTCGCGGCGCGAGCGGTCGCGGCGGGCAACCTGCAGCCGGATCGGGTGATCTCGTTCCTGGCGACGATCGTCCTCTTGTACACGCCGCTCAAGTCGCTGGGCGGAACCGGACAGGGCGTGACGCAGGGGCTCGCGGGAGCGCGCCGCCTCTGGGAAGTCCTGGACGAGCCGGTCGATCCCGTCCCCGGCCACCTCGAGCTGGCACCGTTCACGCGCGAGATCCGGTTCGAGCGCGTCTCGTTCCGCTACCGCGCCGAGGGACCGCTCGTGTTGCGCAACGTGGACCTGAGCCTGCGCCGAGGCGAGGTCATCGCGCTCGTGGGACCGTCGGGCGGCGGGAAGACGACGCTGGTGAACCTGCTCCCGCGGTTCGCCGATCCGTCGGACGGCCGGGTGACGATCGACGGACGCTATATCCGCGAGGCGACGTTCCGGTCGCTGCGGGCGCAGATTGCGCTGGTCACGACACCGTCCGCGCGAACATCGCGTACGGGCTCCAGCAGGTGTCGCAGCAGAGCGTGGAGGCCGCGGCGAAGGCGGCGCGGGCGCACGACTTCATCCGGGAGCTGCCGCGCGCGTACGACACCGACGTCGGCGAGCGCGGGGTGACGCTCTCGGGGGGACAGCGCCAGCGGCTCGCCATCGCGCGGGCTCTCTTGAAGGACGCGCCCATCCTGCTTCTCGACGAGGCGACCAGCGCGCTCGACACCGAGAGCGAACGCGAGGTGCAGCGGGCCCTCGATCGGCTCATGGAGAAGCGCACCTGCCTCGTCATCGCCCACCGTCTGTCCACGATCCGCCACGCGACCCGCATCGCCGTCCTCGCCCAAGGGCGCGTCGTCGAGCTTGGCACCCACGACGAGCTCCTGGCACGACGCGGCGAATACGCCCGCCTCTACGAGCTCCAGTTCGCGTCGCCTTCCGAGCTCCTCAAACCCGCCTAGCCCGCCGCGGGGTTCCGCGCGCTGCCTTGGGGACTAGCGCGGCGCGGGGTCGCGCGGGCTGTCCCGCAGCGCCGCGGGGTTCCGCGCGCTGCCTTGGGACTAGCAAGCCGCAGGACGAGCGCCTGTTTACTGAAGGGCGGTTGAGAAAATGGACCGGGAGGAGTACAGGAGTCGGCGCATGGCGCAGCGGGTGCCCGGCAAGAAGGAGACGCTCCTCGCCTATCTGGCGAGGGGCATCGCCATGGTGCACCTGGATGCTCGCCGCCCCGCCGTCGTGGTGCCTCCCCAGTACGCGATGGACGCGCATTTGCGGCTGAACCTGAGTTACCGCTACGGAATCCCCGACCTCGACATCTCGGCCGAGCGTATTCGGGCAACGCTGTCGTTCGGCGGGCGCCCGTTCCGCTGCCTCATCCCCTGGGGGTCGGTCTTCGGGATCACCTGCCATGGAACCGGAGACGGCCAGGTCTGGCCCGAGGATCTTCCGGTGGAAGTCGTCCACACCATGGCCGACCGCTACACCAGCCAGCGGCGCGAGCCCGGCGCGTCGGCAGCGCCGCGGCGCGCGAAGCCGTCTCTGGCCGCCGTCGACGGTGACGTCAGCGGGCAGCCTGAGGAGAAGGAGCAGCCGGGATCTCGGGAAGGCGCGCCACGGCGGCATCTTCGCCTCGTCCGATAGGACGGAAAGATTTGCGCGCGGGCCGGTCGAGCTTGCGCAGCTCCCGCTCGAGCGCCTCGAACAGCCATCCGCATCCGTACCAGAACGGCGCGTAGTCCAGCCGCACGTAGCCGCGGACGTTCAGGCCCTTCAGGTAGCGCCAAGGCACGTCGCCGATGATCCGGTTGAGCAGCGAGGCGCTGCCGAACTCGACGGCATAGATCCCGGCCATGTACGCGAGTGATCGCGCCCAGCGGGAAACGCCGCCTCTGGCCAAGCGGGCGTGCAGGCGCTCGAGGAGCAGGCCGCCGCTGCCGTAGATCGGCAGCATCCAGAGGTAGGAATGCCCTTGGAGGCGGCGATCGCGCAGCCAGACCGAGCCGGTCAAGCTCGTGAACGTGACCTCCACGGCCCAGCCGACAAAACCATACGCGAAGAAGCGGCGCAGCACCGATCAACCATGCGGCCGCGCGCGCCGATGTGCATCCGTCAGAGGCGGGACGACGCCCGTCCGTCGCAAGCGACGACCACCCGGCCCGATGCTTTGCGCAGCCACTGCGCGGGGCAGGCGGCGAGATCCTCCGGGCCTTTCAGCGCGCGGGCAAGCACGTCCGCCTTCTCCGCCCCGGTCACTTGGAGCACCACCATCCGCGCCGTCACCACCAGGAACGGGAGCAACGTGATCCGCGCGATTTTCGGTTCGACCTTGAAGGGAGCCGCCACGTGACGGACGAGCTCATCATCGCCGCGCTCGGCGCTGCCGGGCACTCCCGCAAACAGCGAGCAGATGTGACCGTCCGGACCGAGCCCGAGCAGGACCAGGTCGAGACGCGGCGGCGTTCCCAAGGTGCTGCGCAGATCGTCCGCATACCGCCGCGCTTCTACCTGGAGATCGGACGCCTCGCCGCGCATCCGGTGCACGGCGCGCGGGGTGACGTGCCGGAGCAGGCCTTCCTGCGCCAGCCGGTAGTTCGAGAGAGCATGATCCGGTGCGACCGCGCGCTCGTCGGTGAAGAAAATGTCCGTCTGCGCCCAGGGGAGCTTCGCGCCGAGGAGCCTGGTGAAGAGAGGCGGCGCGCTCGAGCCGCCTGTGAGAGCCACCGCCGCCCTGCCCCGCGCCGCGGACGCGCCGGCGACAGCCTCTACGAACAACTCCGTCGTTGCGGCGGCGACATCGGGAACGACGGCGACTTCGGTCACGTCCGTCCTGCCGGGAGCAGCTTCGCAGCGGCGATGGCGGCCTGCGCGTAGAGCTCGTCGCGCCCCGAAAGCAGCTTCAACTCCAGCGCCAGGAGCCTTCCCGGCGTTTCCGGCGGAAGCCGGATGCGATGGGCGCACCAGCCGTCGTCGTCGCCCTTCACCTGCGCGAGGAGGAGATCCTTTTCCCTGTGGAGCGTGAACGTCGCCGGCGGCGCGGTGAGCTCGAGCAGCTTCACGTGTCCGAGACCCATGGGCGCCGCGCGCGGAACCGCGGTCGAGCGCGCCGAGGTCGCCTCGTCGACGTGACCTTCCGCGGCGATCTCCACTTCCAGGCGCTTGATCCGCGACTGCAGCCACCCGAGCAGCAGCAGGCCTTCGGAGCCCACTGCGCCGGCGCAGAGCACGCGCGCCTTCCGGATGTTCCCGCGGTGCTCGCGCAGGTTCGGCAGGTCCAGGGTCTCCGCCGCCAGCGACTGCCAGGGAAAGATCCTCGCCCAGGCGAGATCCCCGAGCGGCGCTCCGCGGGAGAGCAGCTTCGCGGTTTCCGCCAGGTGGCTCGGCGGGCGCGCTCCAGAATCGGTGATGATCCGATCTGCGGAGTCCACGACGCGCTTGAGCAGATCCCCGTGCGGACGGCCGCCCCAGACCACGACCATGGGCAGGTCGGGACGGAGCAGCCCCATCATCGCCGACTCCAGGTGCCGCACCGCGCGCCCCGTCGCAGTCAGCACCACCCGCTCCATCGTGATTGCGCCGCCCGAGCGCACCACCGACACGCTGGCGGTCAGCGACTCCTCCTCGATCACCTCGTCGGCCACCAGCGCGAGCAGCCGGCAAGGATGCAGGGTCCCGGCAACCTCCAGCGCTTCGCGCGCGCGCTCGTACTGCGCCGCGTTGAAGAGGATGGCGACGAGGTTCAGCGTGGAGACCGTCTCCGGAGCCGGGCCGCCGCGCTCGCGCGCCTGCCGGAGCAGCATCTCGATCCGCCCGACATCGACCGCCTTGTCGAAGCGGACCGTCAGCTCGCCGCCGTGCGGCGACGCGCCCGCCGAGATGGGCTCGCCATAAGCCTCGCTCACAGTCGCCTCCATGCCCTTCGGTCCTGTACGAGGAGCTCTTCGGCGGCGTCCGGCCCCCAGGTCCCGGCAGGATACGGGTGAGGGGGAGGGAACTCCGCGCTCTCGGTCACCTTGAGGATGTTCCCGACGATCTTCCACGCCGCCTCCACCTCGTCGCGGCGGGTGAACAGCGTCTGGTCGCCGCGCATCGCGTCGAGCAGGAGCCGCTCGTACGCCTCCGGGCTGGCGGCGCCGAAGGTCGTGCCGTACCGGAAGTCCATGCTGACGGTGCGCGGGCGGAAGCGCTCCCCGGGAACTTTTGCGGAAAAGCGGAGCGCGATTCCCTCTTCCGGCTGCACGCGGATGATGAGCACGTTGGGCTGCGTCGCGCCTTCGCCGAAGAGCGGATGCGGCACCGGGCGGAAGTGGACCGCGATCTCCGTGGCCCGCTTCGGCATCCGCTTCCCCGATCGCACGTAGAAAGGGACGCCGTCCCACCGCCAGGAGCGCACGTTCAGGCGCAGGGCAACGAACGTAGGCGTATGCGAGCCGGAAGCAACGTCCTTCTCCTGCTGGTATCCCGGCACGTCGGCGCCGGCGACGCTCCCGGGCGCGTACTGCCCGAGGACGACGTTGCGTGTCACCTGCTCCGGCGAATCGAACAGCTCGACGGCCCGCAGCACCTTGATCTTCTCGTCCCGCACCGCATCGGCGTCGAATGCGACGGGCGGCTCGATCGCCGAGAGGCAGACGAGCTGCAGGACGTGGTTCTGGATCATATCGCGCAGGATCCCGGCCTCTTCGTAGTAGCGGCCGCGGCCCTCGATGCCCAGGTCCTCGCCCGCGGTGATCTGCACGTGGTCGACGTAACGCCGGTTCCACACCGGCTCGAAGATCGCGTTCGCAAAGCGGAACACCAACAGGTTCTGGACCGTCTCCTTGCCGAGGTAGTGATCGATGCGAAAGACCTGCCGTTCGTCGCACGTCTCCAGCACCAGCCGGTTGAGGGCGCGCGCGCTGGGCAGGTCGCGCCCGAACGGCTTCTCGATCACCACTCGCGTGAACCTCGTGTCGAACGGCCCGGAGATCAGGCCCGCGGCCTTCAGCTGCTTGAGCAGCGTGGGAAACGCGCTGGGCGGCGTGGCGAAGTAGTAGAGCCGGTTGCCGCGCGTGGAGCGCACGCGATCCAGCTCTTCGAGCTGCGTCCGCAGGCGCGCAAACGTGTCCGGGTCGTCGAACGATCCCGGCACGTAGCGCATGCCGGCCCCGAAGTCCTGCCAGATCTCCGGATCGACGGGCTTCGTGCGCGAGAACCTGCCCACCGCCTCGCGCATCTCGCCGGCGAACTCCTCGTGCGTATACGGGGTCTTCGAAACGCCGACGATCCCGAACGCCGCGGGCAGATGCGCGCCGATGGCGAGGTTGTAGAGCGCGGGAACGAGCTTGCGGTGCGCGAGATCGCCGCTGGCCCCGAAGATCACCACCGCGCACGGCTCCGGAGCGGAGTCGCCGCGCAGCCCGGGCCGGAGCGGATTGGGGACTTCGTCGTGCTCCGGCGCGTAGGGCACCGATCACCCCTTCTTCACGGCGTGACCGCCGAACTCGTTGCGCAACGCCGCCTGGACCTTGGCGCCGAACGATTCCTCCTGCCGGGAGGCGATGCGCATCTGCAACGCAAGCGTGATCACCGGAGCGGGCACGTTCTGGTCGATGGCCGCTTGCACCGTCCAGCGCCCCTCGCCGCTGTCCTCGACGTACCCGCGGAGCCCGTCGAGGCCGGGATCCTTCTCCAGCGCGTCGTGCAGGAGCTCGAGCAGCCAGGAGCGCACCACGCTGCCGTAGCGCCAGATTCCGGCAATCTGCGGCAGGTCGAGCTGACCGAACGGCGAGGTCTTCAGGATCTCGAACCCCTCGGCGTACGCAGCCATCAGGCCGTACTCGATGCCGTTGTGGACCATCTTGACGAAGTGGCCGCTGCCGGCGGGGCCGGTGTGCATGAGCCCGCCCTCGGGGGCGAGCGACTTCAGCGCCGGCTCGATGGTCGCGTACGCGGAAGGCGCTCCGCCCACCATCAGGCAGTACCCGTTCTTGAGGCCCCAGATGCCGCCGCTCGTCCCGGCGTCACAGAAGTGGATGCCCCGTTCCGCCAGCTCCTTCGCCCGCCGCTGCGAGTCCCTGAAGTTGGAGTTTCCGCCGTCGACGATGATGTCGCCTTTCTGCGTCCGCGCCGCCAGCGAGGTGACGAGCTCCTCCGTGATCCTCCCCGCGGGCACCATCGTCCAGCAGACGCGGGGAGGCCTGAGGGCGGCGATCACCTCGTCGAGGGTAGTGGCGGGCGCGGCGCCGGCGGCAGCGAGCTCCGCCGCACGGCGGGGATCGACGTCGTACGCGATCACCCTGTGCCCGCCTTGCAGCAAGCGCTGCACCATGTTGCCGCCCATCCGTCCGAGACCCAGCATCGCGAGCTGCATGGCCGTTACCTGTGCGAGAGGAGCCTGACCGCTTCCTGAAGCGCGGCGACTGCCTTGTTCGAATCTCCGTCCTCGACGTGGACGCGCAGCGCCCGCCGCCCGTGCGCCTGAAGGACCTCGAGGTCTCCACAGGCTTGGGCCGCAAAGAGCGTCCCGAACGAGTACGGCATCCCGGGAATGGGAAGGTCTTCGCCGCCGTCGGTGGTGATCTGCAGGAACAGCCCGGTGTTCGGCCCGCCCTTGTGAAGCTGACCGGTGGAATGGAGAAAACGCGGACCGAATCCCACCGTGCACGCGAGCTTCGTCGTGTTCCGGATGCCGCCCTGCACGCTCTGGAAGTTCTGCGACACCTCGCCGTCCTGCGGAAGATAGAGCTGCAACGCGACGTAGTCTCCGGCGTCGGCGAGAGCGAGGTGCGCGGCGATCCACCCGGCGGGCGACGCGGCGACGGCGCTTCCGAGAGTGCCCGCGGCCTTGCGCAGGATCTGCGCGTGCTCCGCGGAAGCGAACAGCGCCAGCCCCTGGGATCTCAGCACCGGCTCCTGCGCCGGCAGCGTGCCCGCGGCGAGCAGCGATCGGGTCTTTTCCTTGCTCTCGGCGACGTTGGGCTCGTCGAACGGGTCGATCTCGAGCACCGCTCCCATCGCCGCCGTCGCGATCTCCCAGCGCAGGAACTCGCCTGCGATCTCCATGGGAGTGGACAGCTTCCACTGCAAGAGCGGCTGGCCCGCCTCCGCGAGATGGCTCATGTCGTGCGCTTCGCTCTGCAGAGAGAGGGAGACGAAGAGGCGGTCGTTGCCGTACGCCTCGGCCTTTCCCGGCGGCTCGCCGTCGACGGGAACGATCCCGCGTCCCTGCTTGCCGGTGCTCTCGGCGATGAGCTGCTCCAGCCAGGCGCCGAGCGGCGCGAGATTCTTGCTGAGCAGGAAGGTGAGCTTGTCCGCGCCCTTCTTCGCCAGACCTGCGGCGATGCCGCCGATGCGAACGGCGAGGTTCTCGGCCAGCGGGACGCGGGCGTGGGACGCCAGCGCGACCTTCTCTGCCTGCTCGACCAGCGCCTTCGCGTCGAGGCCAAGAAGCGCGGCCGGAACGAGCCCGAAGTAGCTGAGCGCGCTGTAGCGCCCGCCGATGTCCGGCGGGTTCACGAACGTCTTCCAGAACCGCTCGTCCTGGGCCCGCTTCTGCAGCGGCGTCCCCGGATCCGTGATGGCGACGAAGCTCGACCCGTCGGCCACCTGGGCGCGGAAGTGCCGGTAGAAGCAGTCCACCTCGGTGGTGGTGCCGCTCTTCGAGCTGACGAGGAAGAGCGTGCGGCCGAGGTCGAACCCGCGCGCCGCCGCACGCACTGCGTCCGGCGCCGTGGAATCGAGCACGCGCAAGTCCAGCCCGCCTTCGCGCTTGCCGAGAATGCGCGCGATCACTTCCGGAGCGAGCGACGATCCGCCCATGCCGAGCAGCACGCAGTGCCGGAACTTCCGTCCCGCGTCGGCGGCGAACGCGGAGATCTCCTTCGCGTGCTCCTTGCCGAAGCTCGTCGCCTCCAACCAGCCGAGCCGCGTCTTCGCGACGTTCTTCGGGCCCCACAACGAGGCATCCCTGGCCCAGATGCGCGCGGCCACCTTCTTCTCCCGCGCGGCATCCAGCCCGGCGGTCGCGTCTTCGCGTCGCTTGCCGAGGCTCTCGCGAAGCTGCGCCTTGCGCGCGAACGTCTGCGCCGCTGCCCGCGCCGCGATGGCGTGGAGAAGACCGTCGAGCGCCTTGGAGAAGAGGTCGAGGCCCTGGTCGGTGAGCTCCGCGCAGACCTTCTCCAGATCGATGCCGAGCTCCGAGAGCCGCGCCAGCTGGGCCCGCGCCTGCGGGACGTCTTCCGTCACGGTCTCGCGCTCGACCTTGCCGTGGTCGTTGAACGCCTCGAGAGTGGCGAGGGGGAGCGTATTCACCGTGTCGCGCCCGATCAGCGGCTCGACGTAGAGGACGTCGCTGTAGGCCTTGTTCTTCGTGCCCGTCGACGCCCAGAGCGGCCGTTGGCGGGTCGCGCCCCTGGATTCCAGCGACTTCCAGCGCGAGGAAGCAACGCTCTTCAGATAGATCCGGTACGCCTCCTTCGCGTTCGCCACCGCGATCTTCCCGAGCAGGTCCCGCGCTCCCTTCTCCTCCAGGAGCTTGTCGACGGCCGTATCGACGCGGCTGACGAAGAAGCTCGCCACGCTGTGGATCTGCGAGATCGGGAGCCCTTTCGCGACCCGGTCCTCCAGGCCGGACAGGTAGGCGTCGATCACCTGCTCGTACACGCGAACGCTGAAGATCAGCGTGATGTTGATGCTGATGCCCGCCGCCGTTGCCTGCCTGATCGCGGGAATCCCTTCGGGGTTCGCGGGGATCTTGATGAACAGGTTCGGGCGGTCGACGGAGCCCCAGAACCGCTTCGCCTCCTGGACCGTGGCCTTCGTGTCGCGCGCGATGTACGGCGACACCTCCAGCGAGACGAAGCCGTCGCGTCCCTGCAGGCGGTCGAACAGCGGCCGCAACGCGTCGCAGGCGGAGCGCACGTCGTCGATGGCGATGGCCTCATAGATCTCGAGAGGCGTCTTGCCCTGCTCGATGAGCGTCTTGAGCTGGTCGTCGTACTCGTCGGACTCGACGATGGCCTTCTCGAAGATGGCCGGGTTGGCGGTGACGCCGCGGATCCCGTCTTCCTCGACCATCCGCGCCAACTGGCCAGAATGGATCAACTTGCGCCCGATCAGATCGAGCCATGCGCTCTGTCCAAACTCGTTCAGCCTCGCTGCCGGCTTCATCGTCTCTCCTCACTTCGTGTTCGTGCGTCCGCCGCCCTCGAGCCATTTCGAGATGCGACCCGCTACCTTCTGCGGCGTCAGATCGTAGGCGTCGGCGAGCGCCTTCTCCGGGGCGCTGGCCCCGAAGCGGTCGATGCCCACCATCAGGCCGTCGCCGATGATCCGGTACCAGTCGAGCCCACCGGCCGCCTCCACCGCCACCATCTTCGCCCGCCCGTGGGGAATGAGCCGGCGCTGCTCTTCGCCCGGCCAGCGGAGGAAACGCTCCACGCAGGGCATCGAGACCAGGCGGACCTTGAGCGACTTGTCGAAGAACTGGAGCGCCTGCTGCGAGGTCGACACTTCGCTGCCGGTGGCCACGATGACCAGATCCGGATCCTCGACGTCGACCAGGGCGTACGCGCCGCGCAGCGCCTCGCGGACGTTCGCCGGCCTGCTCCGCTGCAGGACCGGCAACTTTTGCCGCGTGAACGCGAGCGCCGTGGGCCCTTCCTTGCGCTCGACCGCGGCCGCCCAGGACGCGGCGGTCTCGGTGGCATCGGCGGGCCGCCAGACATCGAGATTGGGGATGCAGCGCAACGCGGCCAGCTGCTCGATGGGCTGGTGGGTGGGGCCGTCCTCGCCGAGGAAGATCGAGTCGTGGGTAAAGACGAAGATGCTGTGCAGCTTCGACAGCGCAGCGAGGCGGATGGGCGGGCGCATGTAGTCGGCGAAGAGCAGGAACGTCGCGCTGTACGGCAGGAAGAAGCCGTCGTAGGCGAACCCGTTCACGACCGCGCCCATCCCATGCTCGCGAACGCCGAAATGGATGTTGCGGCCGGCGTAATTCTCGGCTTGCACGTCGCCGCCGTCCTTCACGTAGGTGAACGTGGAGGGGTCGAGATCGGCGGAACCGCCCACCAGGCCGGGCAGGAGCTGCGCCGCCTTCTGGATGATGGCCTGCCCGTGCTTGCGCGTGGATTCCGGCGCGGTCGCGTTCGCGACCGCCGCCGCCAGTTGCTCGGGCAGATCTTCCGGGACCTTCTGGTCGGCCAGCGCGCTCCACAGCTTCGCCTTCTGCGGACTTGCGCGTTGCCACTCGCTGAACCGGCGCTGCCAGTCCTCGTAGCCCTTCTTCAGCTCCTCGATCCGTCCGGCCCAGAATCGCCGGACCTCGTCGGGGACCAGGAAGGCGGGCTCGAGCGGCCAGCCCAGGTTCTGCTTCGCGGCTTTCGCCTCGTCTTTTCCGAGCGGCGAGCCGTGCACCTCGTAGGTATTGGACTTATGTGGCGCCCCGAACCCGATCACCGTCCGCACGCTGATCAGGGAAGGCCGGGAATCGGCCTTGGCTGCCCGGATGGCGCGATCGATCGCCTCCACGTCGTTGCCGTCGTCGATGCGCTGGACGTGCCACCCATATGCCTCGAACCGCTTGCCCCGGTCCTCGGTGAAGGTGACCTCCGTGGGACCTGCGAGCGAAACGCGGTTGTCGTCGTAGAGGAAGATCAAATTGCCGAGCTTGAGATGCCCGGCGAGGGAGCACGCCTCGGAGGCGACGCCTTCCATCAGGTCGCCGTCGCTGCAGATCCCGTAGACGAAGTTGTCGACGGGGAACGCACCGCCGCCGTTCATCCTCGCCGCGAGCATGCGCTGGGAGAGCGCCATTCCCACCGCATTGGAGATCCCCTGGCCCAACGGACCGGTAGTGGCCTCGACGCCGGGCGTGTCGTGGAATTCGGGATGGCCGGGCGTCTTCGATCCGTACTGGCGGAACGACTTGAGGTCGTCCATCGTCACGTCGAAGCCCGCGAGATGAAGCATGGCGTAGATCAGCATCGAGCCGTGGCCTGCCGAAAGCACGAACCGATCGCGGTTGGCCCAGCGCGGCTCATTGGGGTTGAAGCGCAGGTGCCGGCTCCAGAGAACGAACGCCATCGGCGCCGCACCCATCGGCATGCCCGGGTGGCCGCTGTTTGCCTTCTCCACCGCGTCCACGGCGAGAAAACGGATCGTATCGATGCACTTCTTCTGCAGTTCAGGGTTCATTCCGGGCTCGTCGATGGAGTGTTTCGGGTTTGCGGCGCGAGCTGGGACTCGCGTGCGGCGAGAGCTGCGGCTCCCAGCACGCCCGCGCGGGCGTCGAGCACGATCTGGACCGGCATCTGTTCGAGCACCGGCCGCATCCGTCCCTTGCTGACGAACGCCTCGCGAAAGCGTCCGTCCTTCATGAAGTCGAGCATCTTCGGGGCGATCCCGCCCGCGACGTACACGCCGCCCGTAGCCAGCGTCTTCAGCGCGAGGTTTCCGGCCTCGGCGCCGTAGAGCTCGCAGAACAGCTCGACGGTGCGCCGGCAGAACGGGTCGCCGGTAGCGGCTCCTGCGGTGATGGCGGCGGGAGCGTTGTCGCGGTCGCCGGCAATACTCTCTGCCAGCGCCTCGCCGGGCCCCATGCCGGTCACGTGCGAGATGGCGTCGGCCAGATTGACAAGGCCATCCCCGGACAGGACCCGCTCCCAGCTCACGTGGTCGTAACGCCGCATCAGGAATCGCAGGACGCCGATCTCGAGCCCGGTGCGAGGCGCAAAACTGCAGTGCCCACCTTCGCTCGCCAGCACTTCGCGCTGACCGCTGGCGCCGAGCGTCGCGATGGCTTCGCCGAGCCCGGTGCCGGCGCCGATCACTGCCCAGGCCCCCCTCGGATCGCGCACTCCCTCATTCAGCGTCACCAGATCTGCAGCCTTTACCGCCGGAATTCCCAGCGCCAGCGCGTGGAAGTCGTTGACGAGCCTGACCGAATCGATGCCGAGCGCCTGCGCGAGTTCCTCCTCGTCGAGGATCCAGGGCAGGTTCGTGGTGTGGCTGCGGCCGTTTGTGACCGGCCCCGCCACCCCGAATCCCGCGCGGCGGGGCATTGGCCGCCGCACCTCGCTGGCGAAGGCGCGGCAGATGGCTCCGACGCCGGAATAGCTCCGGCTTTCATAGCGGCTGCTCGCCAGCACCTCGATCGACGGTGCGCCAGTCCGCACGTCGGGCGGCGAGACGTCGCAGATCGCCAGGAGGGTCTTGGTCCCCCCGATGTCGCCTGCGAGCACCTGCATGCCGCGGCAACCTACCCGACGAACGAAGAAGATCAAGCGACGAAGGGAGATGCCACGTCTTGCCCGCCCTTGCCCGCTGCACGATGAACCCCAAGTTTCGACTGGAGGCGCGTGCGCGCACAGTGGAGGAATGCGATGAGAGCGGACGGAGCATGGGCAGGCTGGGCGGGGATGGTTGCAGCGGCGGCGTTGTTCTGGCCCGCGGTCGCGCGCGCGCAGATCGAGACCACCCTCTCGCCGGTCGGAGACGCGAACTGGAGCGCGACGGCCGGCCGGACGGCTGGAGCGGGGAATGCCGTCCTCCAGGCAGAAGCGGGATGGCCGGGCATCGGGTTCACCTATCTGAAGGGCCTCGATGAGCGCAGCGACATCGGCTTTCACATCGCTTTGAATTACGGGCTCGAGGGAACGTCTTCGAGCGCCACCGGCGTCAACCTCGCCATCCCCTATCGGCGGACTCTCGCTGACAGCGGCGACACGGCGATCGCCTTCGAGATGCAGCCCGGCCTTTCCATCTACAGCAACAACGGCGCGATGGTCGGCATCGGTGGGCCCATCGGCGTCGTCGCGGGTTTCCACGTGAGCCCGCCTTTGACGCTGGACATCGCCGCCGACGTGCCGGTCCTCGTCTCTTTCTCCAACCCGGCCGGTTTCCTCTTCGGACCGCAGTTTGGCGGCGGCGGGGAGTACCTGATCGACCGGAACCTCGCGGTGACCGCGCGCCTGCGCGTCGGCCCGCGGTTCGCTCTCACCTCGGGGGATACGACGTCGCAGACCGGTTTCGTGACGATCATCGGCCTCGCCTATAACGCGCGCTGAGATCAAGCGAGCTGGATGAGCGCCGCCTGATCCAGCTCCAGCCGGGCGCCGTCGAGCGCGGCCGCCGCTTCTTCGTAGAGTTTCGTTTCCGCCTCGAGGACGCGGCGTGCCTCCGCTTCGCCGACCTTGCTCTGGGCGAGCCAGCGCAGCAGCCTTCGCGACGCGGCTTCCTTCTCCGCCTGGATTCCTCTTTTCGCCTCCTCGACCGTTGTCCGCAGACGCCGCTGCGCCTCTTCCTGCGCCACGCGAAGGGCGCCTTCCACCGCCTGCGTGAAAGCGCCCGGAGGCCCTCCTTCGGGCGCCGGCACCGGCTCGACCCTGGAAGAATCGAGCTGCGCGCCGAGCGCATCGTCGACCCGGGCTCCGCCATGGCCATCCAGCCGCACGGGCACGCGCAGCAAGGGCTCGTCGATGTGTCGCGCCGCGCGCCGCGACGGTACGCGCGCTCCCTGCGCGAGATCGGCGGGCTCCGGCAAAGCGACGAGAAACCGCGCGTCGAGGGCAGCGCCGGACAATCCGCGCAGGTGTGCGCGCGCCACGGTGGCCCGGCCGAGCTCGCCATCACGGACCCAGGAGAAAAGCGCCTCGACCAGGGGGTGTCCCGTGGCGAACGAGTCGTATTCTTCGTGCGTCACCGCGACGTCGCGCCGGAACGAGCCCAACACGGTCCGGTCGTCCGAGAGATCGAAGCCGGCCAATGCGTCGACCTTCAGCTCCGGACCGACGTGGAACGAGACCTGCCCCGGCAGCACGTCGACCTCCACGTCGACCGCCAGGCCTACCCGCTTCGCCGCCTCGATGGTCACGGCTTCCAGGCGCGACTCGAGCAGCGTCGCAACCGTCCGCAGCCCGGCTTCCGCGTCTGCGGTCGGGGAAAGCCGGGCGCCGATCCGCTGGCCGCCGCGCTCTGCCAGCGCGCGGACAGAGGCGAAGTCGCAACTGCGCAGATCGAGCAGCGGATCGTAAGCCCGCGCCACTTCCGCGCGCGCCGCCGACACCCGCGCGGCGAGCTTCCGCGTCATCTCCTCCCAGCGTTCGGCGTCGTCGGTGGAAGCGAGCGCAAGCAGCGACGGCTCGACGCCTTCGAGGACGGGGTCGAGGCCGCCGACCGGCTCGGTGAACACGCCGACGCCCGCGTCGAGCACGTCGAGCACGCGCGCCGCAAGCGTTCCCTCGGGGTGGAAGGCGTGGATGCGCACCTCCCGCGACTGGCCGATGCGATCGATGCGCCCGATGCGCTGCTCGATGGCCGCGGGGCTCCAGGCGAGATCGTAGTTCACCAGCACGTGGCAGTGCTGGAAGTTGCGCCCTTCCCCGCCCAGCTCGGTGGAGAGGAGCACGCGCGGGCCGTCCGGATCGCGGAAGCGCGCAACCATCTTGTCGCGGTCCGCCGGCGAGAGGTCGCCGACGTAGCCCAAAGCCTCGATGTGCCGGCGCGCGAGCGCCGCTCGCAGGTACTCGATGGTCTCGCGCGGCTCGGCGAACACCAGCACCTTCTCGGAAGGGCCCAGCTCCGCGAGGAGGTCCTGGAACGCCTCCAGCTTCGAGTCCTTCGCCAGAGCGAGCGCGCGCTGCGCCAGCTTCTTCTCCCCCGCCGCCGAGAGACCCGCAGCGAGCGCCGGAGGCGAGCTGCCCATCCGCCGCAACAGCGAGGCGAGCACGGCGCCCGAAGGGAGCTTCGCGTGCGACAGGGCGCGGCGGACGTCATGCTCCAGCTTGCGCTCTTCCTCCGTCAGGTGGACGGGGATCCGGGTCAGGCGCCGTGGGGTGAACCCGCCCACGACCGCCCGCCGGTTGCGCAACAGGCGCGCCGAGAGGCCGTAGCTCTCGGCGAGATGCGCGAGCAGTGGCTTGCCGCGCAGCTCCCGCAGCGCGGGATCGTCCGGAAACAGCGCGGCGATGCGCTCCGCCGCGGCGGCATCGCCGCCAAGCAGCGCGCGTACTTCCGCGGAGAGATCGCCCTGCCGCGCCAGCCGTGCGCGCAGCTCCTGCTCGGTTGCTGCTGGAGCGGGATCCACGAGGCGCAACAGCGCGTGGTATTCCGCCGGGTCGAGCTGCAGAGGCGTGGCGGTCAACAGCAGCAGGCCCCAGGTGCTGCGCGCCAGAGCCTGCGCCACCTCGTACGCCTTGGCGCCGCGGAGGTGGTGCGCTTCGTCGACGATCACCAGGTCCCACCCGGCGCCTGCCGCGGCTTTCGTCTCCTCGCGGCTGCGCGAGAGCCATTCCAGCGAGGTGATCACCAGCGGATGACGCCCCCAAGGGGAATCATCGTCGTCCGGGGCTTCCGCTTCCGCCGCCTCGCGGTCGTCCTTCGCCCGGTCGGGATCCATCAGCGTGAACAGCAGGTTGAATTTGTGGAACAGCTCCGCCAGCCACTGCACCGTGAGGTGGCTCGGCGCGACCACCAGGCAGCGCTTGACGAGTCCGGCGTGCAGCAATCCCGAAAGGACGAGGCCGGCCTCGATGGTCTTTCCCAGCCCGACCTCGTCGGCGAGAACGAATCGCGGCTGCGGCGCCGACAGCACCTGGTGCGCTACGCTCACCTGGTGCGGCTTGACGTAGACGCGCGAGGCGAAGAGCGCGCCGAGCGCGTCGGCACGGCGCTCGAGATCGAGGCGCACCGTCTCCGAGCGAAGGTGGAAGTCTTCCGGAGCCCCCCAGCGGCCGGAAGCGAGTTGTTCCGCCGGCCCTTCGCGGGGAACCGGCGCGCGCAGGTCGGCCTCGCTCCGGATCTGCGGCTTCTTGCCGGGAATGTCGACCGTATACCGGTAGAGGTCGTCGGCAGGCCCGGGCAGCGTGCGAAGCACGCGCGCGGCGGAGCCGTCGGCGAACAGGACCGGCGATTCCGGCGCGAATCGGTAACGCGCCAGCGCGATGTCGCGCGACGACAGCATCACCGGGCCGCCGGGCCGGCCGGGAAACTCGGCGGAGAGGCGCGGCGGGTCGTCGCTCACCGCGAGGATGTGCCCGACGCCCCATCCCCCTTGTGCGCGGTGGATGACCTTCATCCCTTTGAGGAACCGGGGCACCGCGGACCTTCTATACTGGAAGGACATGGACGGCCACGCCATCGAGTCCCCGGCCGCGGCAGCGCGCCTGCGACCGCCGCTGCCGGACTTCTTTCGCGCCTCCCTGTTCCTCGGCCTGGTGGGATTCGGCGGCGGGCTCTCGGTGCTCGCCAACATCCATGCGCTGGCGGTGAAGAAAAGGCGCTGGCTCACGGAGCGCGAGTTCACCAACACCATCACCGTCGCACAGATGCTTCCCGGCGGCGCCGCTGCGAATGCAATGGCCTACGCGGGCCTGCGATTCGGCGGACTCAAGGGCGCATTCCTCGGCTACCTCGGCTTCGTGTTGCCCGGGTGGATCGCCGTGATGGCGCTCGCGTTCCTGTACGTGCATTTCGGCACGGCGCCCAACGTGGCGACCTTGCTCGGCGGTTTCAACGCCGCGGTGATCGGGATCATCGGCGCCATCACCCTGAAGATGGCCAAGAGCGCCGTCTCGCGCCTCTGGCAGATGGGCGTGGCCGCGGGCGCGCTCCTCTTCTCCGTCCTCGGCGACGCGCCTCCCGGCGAAGTGGCATTGGTCGCGATCGGCGTCGGGCTCGCGGTCGATCTCGGCACCAAGCGCGCCCGCCTGTTCGCGATGGAACGTCGCAAGATGCGCGAGCGGCGCGAAGCTCCGGTCGTCCTGCCCGAGGAAGGCGCTACGCTCTCCACCCAGAAATCGGAGCCTCGGAAGCCGCCGACGGAAATGAACGTCGCCAGCTGGACGGTCTTCGTGGTGATGCTCGGGATCGCGCTGCACGCCCCGGGCGTGGACGCGGAGCTGTTGCGGATCGCGTTCTCGTTCTTTCGCACCGGTCTCGGCGCGTACGGCGGCGGTTTCGCCATCGTGCCGCACCTCAAGCAGGTGGTCGAACGCGAGCACTGGATCACCGAGCGACAGTTCGCCGACGCCGTGGCCATCGGCAAGCTCACACCCGGACCGGTGCTGCTGCTGGCGACGTTCATCGGCTATCTGCGCCATGGCTGGCTCGGCGCCGTGGTGGCGACGCTCGGCATCTTCAGCGCTCCCTTCATCCTGGTGGCGTTCGCCGGCACCTGGCTGGACCGGATCCGCTCCCGGCGTCCGGTGCGGGCGGCGCTGCGCGGGCTCACGCCGGCCGTCCTCGGCCTGATGGCGGCGGCGGTGATCTCGCTCGGCGACACCATCAACGGAGAGGGCGAGATCGCGATTGCGGTGGCGGTGGCGCTGACGCTCAGCCGCTTCGAGATCAACCCCGCGATCATGCTCGCGCTGGGCGGCGTGGCGCGGTTCGCCTTCCGCTTCGCGGGACTATAAAGGAGCCGCATGGACCTCGATGCGCAGCGCAGGGCAGCCGGAGAGCGCGCGGCCCAGTTCGTCCAGGACGGGATGGTCATCGGGTACGGGACCGGACGGGGAGCGACGGCGGCGCTCGAGGCGCTGGTGAAGCGCAAGGTCCGCGTGCGCGGCGTGCCCACGTCGGAAAAGACGGTCGCGATCTGCAAGCGCCTGGGCCTCGAGATGGTCGACTTCGACCATCACCCGCGCCTCGACCTGGTCATCGACGGCGCCGACGAGGTGGATCCGCGCGGCCAGCTCCTGAAGGGTGGCGGCGGCGCGCACGTGCGGGAGAAGCTGGTGGCCCTGGCGTCCGCGCGGCGGATCGTCGTCGTCGAGGAAGCGAAGCTGGTTCCCCATCTCGGCGCCACGCGCGGGGTGCCCATCGAGGTGGTCGCCTTCGGATGGCGCGGAACCCTCGAGCGGATTGCCGCGGTCCTGCCTGGAGCGACCCACCGGGAAGGTCCTCCGACCGACAACGGCGGCGTCGTCGTCGATGCGCCCTTGCCGGCCGGCGCAAATCTCGAGCGGATCGATCGCGCCCTCAAGGGAATCGCCGGCGTCGTCGATCACGGATTGTTTCTCGATCTCTCGCCCACCGTCGTCGTGGGCGGCCCGTCCGGCGTGCGCGTGATCAGCGGTGGCTGACGTAGCCGGCGCCGGAGATCGCTTTCTGGATCACGGCGGCATTTGCGGAAGCGTCGTCGAAGACGACGGTCAGCGTCTTGCTGCCCAGATCGGACGAGACCCGGATGACCCCCCTGACCTGCTGCACCGCCGACTCCGTCTTGTACACGTCGCCCTTGCTGTGCCAGCCCTCCACTTTCAGGCTGAGCGACTGCTCGGCGGCCTGGGCGGCGAACGCAAGCGCGAGCGCGGACCAGAGGGGCTTCATGGCGCCCATTGTAACTGCCCCGGTGGCGGTCGCGCGATCGATCAGACGGCGCGCGGTCCGTGGCGCAAAGGGGCGAACCATCCGCGCACGCCCTGCGACCAGAGGGTCGCGATCGCGAGGCCCAGGAGGATCAAGCCGGCGGCGGCCCCGAACGGCGACGATGCGACCTGCATCCCCAGGGAATCGCGGAGGCCGCGCATCGCCTGATCCGCCGCGGCCGGAGCAGCCGCCAGCGCGCCGGAGAATGACAGCAGCCAACCCGCGATCAGCGCTGCCCCGCTTTCGCCCGCCAGGATCGCAGGCCCCGCGACACGGCGGCCCTCCACGACCGCGCGTATGAAGCCGGTCCGGGTCAGCGGGCCGATCGCGAGCAGCGCGATCGCGATTCCTGGGTCCAACCCCTTGCGAACGAGCACGGCCGCGACGGCGGCCGCGCCGGCCTCGTCGAGCCGCGCCGCGAGGGCGACGATGGCAACGAGCGCAGCAGCGGGCACGAGGTTGCCGGGGAATGCCCGCATGCTCACCTCGAGGCCCGACGCGGCCATCAAGAGCGTGAGCAGCGCCGGGGCCCGCGCGCGCACCGCGGCCAGCATCTCGGCGCCGACGGGGCGGGCCGGCGCTTCCGAGCGGAAGGAGTGCGCCGCGGGCAGCGCAAGCAGGACGGTCAGAGCCGCCCATCCCATCGCGGCGGCAGGGCCGAGCAGGACCAGCAGGAGAAGGAAGGCGTCCCAGCGGAAGAAGCGCGTGCGCACGGCCAGCAGCGCCCCGGCGGCGCAGCCGACGAGGATCGCCGGAGCACAAGCGAGCGAGATCCCGCCGATGACGCGCAGCAGCTCGATCAAGGGAGGCGCCTCTTCGCGCAGGTGCATGACCGCCCCGAAGCCGGCAACCGCGAGCCCAGCGGCACAGGCAACGAGATCGAGGGCGCGTTCCAGGCGCGAACCGAAGCGCTGCGCCCGGATCTCGTCGGAGACCACGTGCAAGAGCGCGCCGGCGGTCACCGCAGTGGCCGTCTTGAGAAAAGCGCCCTCCTCGAACCCGGGCAGCGCGAAACTGAGCAGCGCCCCTGCGATGCCCGCAGCGCCGACCAGGGCGGCGCGCAGAGTCGCGGCACGCGGCCCGCCCAGATCGAGGAACGGCAGCACGACCGCGGCGGTGAGCGGCGCATGGTGCGCGACGATGGCCGCCTCCAGATCGAGGTTCCCGCGCGGCTGCGCCAGCGCGGCGACGAGGGCCAACCCTTCCACGACCGAGTGGAAGATGAGCGCCGCAAAGCCGACCTCGGCGGAGACGCGCAGGCCGGAGAGCCCGCGGCCGCGCAAGAGCCCGGGGCCGAACGTTCGCGCCAGCCACTCGAGGAGCCAGGGCAGCGCGAAGCCCGCCGCCATCCACAACAGGGCGACCAGTCCCTGCGAGGGAAGCACTTCCGGCAGGAGATGGAACGCGACGACGCCTGCCGCGGCCGCGAATGCGAACGTCCGGATGCGCTCGAGGATACCGGGGCGCCGCCGGGCGACCAGCGCGATGGCGCCTCCGAGGATCGCGGAAAACCCCGCGAGCATGGCGGCGTGGATCATCGCCGGCACCTCTCGCAGATGCCGCGCAGCTCGAGGACGTGCTCCTGCACGCGATACCGCGTGGCGCGGCGGACCTCGCCCAGCGCGCGCTCGAGGACGTCGGAATGGAATTCTCGCGCGCTGCCGCACTCGGTGCAGACGATGGCGTGATGGCAGCGCCGCTCCTTCTCCGAGCAGGGACGCACCGCGGAGGACCCGACGACGCGGTGGAGCAGGCCGAGCTCCAGCAGCGCGGTGAGATTCCGGTAGACGGAGACGCGGTCCATCCGGAAGCCGGCCCTGGCGAGAAGCTTCTGCAGCTCGCGCGGTCCGAGCGGACGCGATGACGCCTCGATCAGCTCGTGGAGCGCGTGCCGGGCGCGGGTGATGCGGCCGCCGCGGCTCCGCAGCGCCGCCTCGGCGCGAGTGGAAAAGCGCACGCCGGGGTCGTAGCACAGATGCAACCTTGTTGCATCAAGCGGAGAGGATTCGCGAGAGGATGACGATGCCCTGGCTGAAGATCGCCGGCTCCGGGAGCAGCGAAAGCACCAGGTGGGCGCCGGAAGGGAAGTCGAAGAAGTACCCGGGATGGACGAGGACGCCTGCCTCCAGCAGCGTCAGGCCCCATTCCTCTTCGCTCCGGGTGCGCGGTACGGAGAGGACCTCGCCCCAGCCGCCCTCGGAACGCAGCACGTCCCAGGGCGCTCGCGGCGGGCGCGCCGCTGCCAGCGATGCCCGGTTGATGGCGAGCCGCTCGCGGACCGCGGCCTGAAAGACGCCGCGCGAAGCGAGGATCGCGGGCGCGACGAGCTGCACCGGCGTGGGCACGGACAGGTAGGTGTCGGCGATCAGCTCCAGCCGGCGCACCGCCTCGTCCGCGCCGGGGCCGGCTGCCGCAATCCACCCCAGCTTGAGCTGCGGCAGGCCCGCGACCTTGGAGAGCCCCGAAAGCGAGAACGACAAGACGTCGCCATACCGGACGGCGCTTCGCGCCCGGCGCGAGTCATCGAAAGCCGGGAAGTCCGCGAAGACCTCGTCGGAGATCAGGGCGCAGCCGTGTTCGTTGCAGGCGGCGGCGAGCGCCGCGCGTTCCTCTTGCTTGAGATATGCGCCGGTGGGGTTTCCCGGACTGACGACGACGACGGCCCGGGTGCGGGCGGAGAACTGAAGCGCGGCGGTGTCGAGATGCCACTCGCCGTCCCAACGCATCCCGTACGGTACGGCGCGCACGCTTTCCAGGGCGGTCAGGTACCCGAACAGCGGATAGCTCGGCTCGGGCACCAGCACCTCGTCGCCGGCGTCGCAGAGCAGCTTGAACAACCACGCGTAGCCCTCGCTCGTGGAGGCGGTGAGGACCACGCGGTCCGGCGAAATCCCGTGGTAGGCGGCAACGGCCTCGCACGCCAAGGGCAGCCCGCGAGGGTGCGGTTCGTATGCAGGAGCGGCAGGGAGCGCGACGGCCAAAGCGGGGAGACCGGCTTGCGTGGGATTCGACAGCGTCAGATCGACGTAGGGCGTCTTGCGCCGGGCCAGCGCGCGCGCCAGCGCATTCTCCTGCTGCGTGAAATCGATCCTCACGCTTCCGGCGGCGCGCCCAGCTCCGCGCTGCGCGGGAGCGGCAGCCGGTCGCGGGGCTTCTCGACGAACCGCAGCGCCGACCAGATCTCGTCCACGGCGATGATCTTGTTGTCCGTCAGGCCGCCGGCGAGACCCACCGCGCGCACGAGCTGCTCGTCGAGATCGGTGAAGAACCCCGAGCTCTTCCTCGGCCAGGCGACCCAGAGCGCTCCGCGCGGCGCCAGGACGTGCTTCGCCTTGTGGAAGAGCTCACCGAGCACGGCGCGCGACGAGGAGAACACGACGATCACGTCGGCGAGGCTGACGATCTTCGTCGTCACGCCGACGCCCTCCGGGAGCGGATCGAGGCGCTTGACGAAGCCGACGGGCGGATCGAGGATCAGCACCCGCCGGCCTTCGCGGATGCCGAGCTTCTCGGCTAGGCTGGTTTCGCCCATTCGCGTCCTCCTTGTAGGTAATCCGAGCCTCGATCCGCAAGACGTTCGACGCAGGGTGTCGTAGACTTGCCGCAATGAAGCAGGTCCGGATCGGGCTGCTCGGCGTCGGCACAGTGGGCCAGGCCGTGGCGCGCGCGCTCGTGGAGCGGCAGGACGTCCTCTCGCGTGCAGCGGGGACGCCTCTGTTGCTGCAGCGCGCCGCCGTGCGCGATCTGGCGCGTCCGCGCGGTTTGCCGGCGGATCGGCTCACCTCGGATCCGGCGGCGGTTGCGGCCGCCGATGACGTGGATCTGGTGATCGAGCTGGTCGGTGGCGAGGAGCCGGCGCGGTCGTTGATCACCACCGCGCTCGAGCGTGGCAGACCGGTGGTCACGGCGAACAAGCGCGTGCTGGCATGGCATGGACCCCAGCTCGCGGAGCTCGCAGCGCGCCGCGGCGTGGAGCTCCGCTACGAGGCGGCGGTGGGGGGCGGGATTCCGCTGATTGCCCCGCTCACCGACGATCTGGCAGCGAACCGCGTGCTGGAGCTGCGCGCGATCATCAACGGCACCTGCAACTACGTCCTCACCCGGATGGCCTCCGGCGAGTCGCTCGAGGACGCGCTGGCAAAAGCGCAGCAGGCTGGATACGCGGAAGCGGATCCGCGCGACGACGTGGACGCGGTGGACGCGGGAGACAAGCTGGTGGTGCTGCTGCGGCTGGCGTTCGACGTCGAATGCACTCCCGCACAGCTCCACCGTCAGGGCATCCGCGGGCTCGACCCACGCGACCTCGCTTATGGGCGCGAGCTGGGGTACGTGCTGAAGCTGCTCGCCGTGGCGCGCAGCACCGAGAGCGGAGTCGAGGCACGGGTGCACCCGGCGTTCCTTCCTTCGGAGCACCCTCTGGCCCGCGTCGACGGCGCGTACAACGCAGTGCACGTGATCGGCGATCTCTGCGGGCCGGTCATGTTCAGCGGCCTGGGCGCCGGGGGCGATGCCACTGCGAGCGCCGTGCTCGCCGACGTCGTGCACGTCGCCCGGCGTCTCGCGCTCGGCGACCCGGTGCCGCCGCCGCGTCAGAACGGTCGCCGGCCGCGCTTGCTTCCCATGGCGGAGGTGACGACGCGCTGCTACTTCCGCCTCTCGGTCGACGACGAGCCGGGCGTGTTCGCGCAGATCACCCGGGTGCTCGCCGACCACCACATCGGGCTCGCAAGCGTGATCCAGCGCGAGCCAGGGCGGCATGGCTCGGCCGAAGTCGTGCTCCTGACCTACGCCGCGCCGGAAGCGGCGCTGGCCGACGCGGAGGAGCAGCTCGCGAAGCTTCCGTCGACGCAGTCGGTGCGGGCGCGGATCCGCGTCGGGGCGCCGAAGTGAAGCGCGGCGTGCTGGCCCGCTGGGCCGCCCATCTGCCGCTGACGGAAAAGACTCCGCACCTGACGCTGGGCGAGGGCGACACGCCGCTGATCTCCGCTCCTACGCTCGCACGCGACGTCGGCTGCGCGGAGCTGTGGTTGAAGTTCGAAGGGCAGAATCCCACCGGGTCGTTCAAGGACCGCGGGATGGTCGTGGCGGTGGCCAAGGCGGTGGAGGCCGGCGTGCACAGCGCGGTCTGCGCGTCGACCGGCAACACTTCCGCGAGCGCGGCGGCGTACTGCGCAGCCGCCGGCATCCGCTGCAACGTCGTGGTGCCCGAAGGAAAGGTGGCGTTGGGCAAGCTGGCGCAGGCGGTGGCGCACGGAGCGCGCATCGTGGTGCTGCGCGGAAACTTCGACGCAGCCTTGATCCGCGTCCGGGAGATCGCCGGGCGCACCGGCATCGCCCTGCTCAACAGCGTCAACCCCCACCGCATCGAGGGTCAGAAGACGGCTGCGTTCGAGATCGCGGAGGCGCTCGGGGAAGTGCCGCACGCCGTCGCGCTGCCGGTGGGCAACGCCGGCAACATCAGCGCGTACTGGCGGGGATTCCGCGAGCTCGGCGAGCGTCGCCCGGTGATGCTCGGCTTCCAGGCAACGGGCGCGGCTCCGCTCGTCTCCGGCGTGCCGGTCGCGGAGCCGGAGACCATCGCGACTGCCATTCGCATCGGCAACCCGGCGTCGTGGAAGACGGCGGTGGAAGCGCAACGCGATTCCGGCGGGCTCTTCGCGGCAGTGACCGACGAGGAGATCCTCACCGCCTACCGGCGCCTCTCCAGCGAGGCCGGCGTCTTCTGCGAGCCGGCCAGCGCGGCGCCGGTGGCCGGACTGCTGCGGCTCGCGCGGGAGAAGCGAGACTTCAGCGGACAGACCATCGTCGCCGTGTTGACCGGCCATGGCCTGAAGGATCCGCAGTCCGCCATCGACGCAGCGGCCGCGATCGGGACGCCGATCGCCGACGACACAAAAGCGCTGGAGGCTGCTCTGCAATGAAGCCCTTCACGGTGCTCGTGCCGTGCTCGACGTCCAATCTCGGCTCCGGATTCGATGCGGTGGGGATCGCGCTCTCCGTATTCGATCTGATGGTGCGCGCCTCCCCCGGCGGCGAGGGTCTGCGCATCGCGCGGTTGTCGGGAGAAGGCGCGGATCGGCTGCCGCCGGATTCCACCAATCGCGTGATCGAGGCGGCGCACCGCGCAGCAATGACGGCAGGACGCCGCCCGGAGTCGCTGTCGGCGGAGCTTTCGATCCACAGCTCGATTCCTTTGAAGCGCGGTCTTGGTTCCTCGGCAGCGGCGGCGCTCGCGGGCGCAATGCTGGCCGATGCGCTCCTGGAGGGGGCGATCGGCGGCGATACCGTTCTGCGCACGGCCGTCGAGATGGAAGGCCATCCTGACAACGTCGTTCCCGCATTGCGCGGCGGGGCACAGGTCTCGGTCCGCGATGGGCGCGGCGGGATCATGTCGTGCCCCATCCGCATCGGCGCTCCCGTACGCGCAGCGCTGTACATCCCGGATCAGGAGCTGGCGACGTCCGCCGCGCGCGCGGTGCTGCCGAAGCAGGTCCCGTTCGCTGACGCCGTGCACAACCTTGGCCGCTCTGCGCTGTTGGTGGCGGCTCTCACGGAGGGCAAGCTCGAGCTGCTGGCGGAAGCAATGGACGATCGCCTCCACCAGCCCGCCCGCGCTGGCCTGCTTCCCTGGATGCCGCCTTTGCTCGAGGCCGCGAAGAAGGGCGGAGCATTCGGTGCGGCGCTCTCGGGCGCGGGAACCACGGTCTGCGCGCTGTGCAGCGCCGGCTCCGCGCGCGAAGTCGCGCGGGCCATGATGGACGCCGCCGCTTCGCTGGGAGTCGCCGGCCGCTCCGAAGTAGTGGACGTCGCCGTCCCAGGCGCCCGCGTCGTGTGAACGTCAAGGCGCGGAACTTGAATTGGTACTGCTCCAGCGCGCTACTGAGGGCGAGGGCTCAGGACTTCCGTTCGGTCTCGAGGATGTGCGCGATGGCGGCGTCGATGCGGCGGCGGAATTCGTCGTCCGCGTCCATGAACTGGACGCCGACACCGGGGAGGGTTCCGCGCTTCCTGGCGTCTTCCTTCGTCACCCGATGCACCACGATCCCGCGTGCCGGAACCGCGGTGCTGCTGCCCGGGAGCTCCATCTCGACCTGGACGATGGTCTTCAGAGGCGGCGGATTCTCGGTGTGCACGAATACGCCGCCCGCGCTGATGTTCGCGGCGTACTCCAGGACGAAGTCCTGCACCGTCGCGAAGCGCACCGCGAAGTTCGCGTTGTAGCGGGGGAACGCGCGGCGCCGGTCTTCGTGCGGATGCAGCGCCACCGCGCCGATGGGGACCGCGTCCGCGGCCCGCGTCCTCCGCGCGATGAGCTGGCCGATCTGCGTCCGATGCGCCTCGCCGGCTCCGACGAAATCCGCCCAGAACCCTGGCTCCTCGCCGGCGTTCGCGTGCTCGCGCACGACTGCGTCGACGTGCAGGGCGTCGCGCGCGCCGGGCAGATACAGCTTCATCGAGACCGTGGTTCCCGCGGCGGGCGGCTCGAGGCAGCACACGAGGACGCCACTCTCGCTCAGCTCGCGCGTGGTGGTCTGGACCGCGGTATCGCCGGCTGCGAAGCGGATGGGAAAGACGATAGACGCGCGATCCATGCAGTTTCAGTCTACCTGTCCCCTCTGGGGCACAAAGGCGCGCCTGTGGTCCGCGGCGCCCAAGGGTGGGATGCCCCGCGCGCGATGAACAGCGTCGCCCGCGTACGAGGGAACACCCTTGCGCAGGCACGGCTCGGAAGCTAGGTTCGCGGCCCCCTGCTGGAGGCAGCCGTGCCTTTGCGGACTCCGCTCTACGACGCCCACCTCGCTGCCTCGGCCCGCATCGTCGAGTTCGCGGGTTTCGAGATGCCCGTGCAGTACCAGGGCCTGCTCGAGGAACATGCGGCGGTGCGCGAGAACGTCGGGATGTTCGACGTCTCGCACATGGGAGAGATCACCCTCGAGGGCCCGCGCGCCCTGGAGACCGCGCAGAAGCTGGTCACGAACGACCTTTCGAAGTGCACGGATGGCCAGGCGCAGTACAGCGCGCTCTGCAACGAAAAGGGCGGCGTGATCGACGACGTCATCGTCTACCGGTTCTCGCCGGAGCGGCTCTTCATCTGCGTCAACGCCAGCGGGCGGGAGAAGGACTTCGACTGGATGCGCGCGCACGCCGGCGACGGGGTCGCGGTAGGCCAGCGCTCGGACGACTGGGCGCAGATCGCGGTGCAGGGACCGAACGCGCCGAAACTGGTCGATGCGCTCTGCGAGCCGCGCGTCCTCGACCTCGCCTACTACCACTTCCGCGAAGCCACGGTGGCCGGCGTCCGCGGATGCATCATCGCGCGCACCGGATACACGGGCGAGGACGGCTTCGAAGTCTTCGTCCCGCCCCAGGGAGCGCGAAAGCTCTGGGACGCGCTGCTCTCGAAGGGCGTGGTCCCCTGCGGGCTGGGCGCGCGCGACTCGCTGCGCCTGGAAGTCGCTTACCGTCTGTATGGAAACGACATGGACGAGGACCACACGCCGCTGGAGGCGGGGCTCGGCTGGATCGTCAAGCTCGACAAGCCGGGCGGGTTCATCGGCTCCGACGCGCTCATCCGCCAGAAGCAGGAAGGGCTCAAGCGCAGGCTCGCGGGATTCAAGCTCACGGGAAAGGGAATCGCCCGTCACGGCTATCCCGTCGTGCGGGAGGGAGAGCGCATCGGAGAGGTGACGAGCGGGACGATGAGCCCGGTGCTGAAGGAGCCCATCGGGCTCGCGTACGTTCCGACGGCGCTGGCGAAGGACGGATCCACGTTCGAGATCGAGATCCGGAGCAAACCCGTCGCGGCGAGGGTGGTGAAGACTCCCTTCGTGGAGAAGATCAAGTCGTGACGCAGGCGCTCCTCAATCACTTCTACGTCACTCCCGATCGGGAGACGTTCGCGGCGGCGGAAGCCAGCGACTTCGTTCGCCGGTTCGCGGCGATGGAGAAGCGGACCACCGTCCGCAAGGACACGACGTACACAGGCCTCTACCTCTACGGCGAGCACACGTACCTGGAGCTGCTGCATCCGGACTCCGCCTCGTTCGGCGCCCCTTCCGGCATTGCCTACGGGGTCGAGGAACCGGGTGGCCTTTCTCGCGTCTGCGAGGCGTTCCCCGGGGCCAAGCTCGAGGAGATCGCGCGAGGCGACGTGCCCTGGTTCAAATCCTGTCGGCCGCAGGAGCCGCTCCAGGGACTCGCCGAGTGGGCGATGGAATACGTGCCGGCCTTCTTCCGCGGCTTCCGCCCCGAGTTGCCGCCCGCCAGCCCTGGCATCGACCGATCCGACGCGCTCACCCGCTACGCGGCGAGCTGCGGAAAGTTGCGCCATCGCGAGGAAGGCCTGTTCGAAGACGTCATCGCTCTCGAGATCGCGCTCGCAGCCAGCGAAGCGGAGCGTTGGATGGCGCGAACGCTGCGAGTGGCGGATGCGGATCTGCGCGTGACGCCGGCACCGCCCGGCGCCCCGATCGGCATCCTGGCCGCGCACCTGAGCCTCCGGCGCGATGCAGGCCGCCGCGTCGAACGGATTGGCAGCACCACCCTTTCGCTCGACGGCCGCTCCGCCGTCTGGCGGTTCCAGAGAGGCCTCCATGGCGAATTATCCTGAGACGCTCCGGTACACCAAAGAGCACGAGTGGGCGCGCATCGCGGGCAAGACGGCGACGATCGGCATCACCGAGTTCGCCAAGGACCAGCTCGGCGACGTGGTCTACCTCGAGCTTCCGGAGGTGGGCGCGGCGGTGACGAGGGGCCAACCCTTCGGTGTGGTCGAAAGCACCAAGGCGGTCAGCGAGCTGTTTGCGCCGGTGAGCGGGAAGGTGACGAAGATCAACCAGGCGCTGGTGGACGCTCCCGAAGGAATCAACGACGATCCGCACGAGAAGGGATGGATGATCGAGATCGAGATGAGCGCCCCGAACGAGACGGGCGAGCTGCTCTCCGCGAAGCAGTACGAGGAGCTGCTGGCGAACGAGCATTGATGGAGACGCTCGACCTGCGCGGCCTGCTCTGCCCTCTCACCTGGGCGCGAACCAAGTACGCGCTGTCACTCCTGCGCCGGGGCGGCGAGCTCCTCGTCATCGTCGATCACCGGCCCGCCGTTCCCGACCTCAAGCGCAACGCAGAGGAGACGGGCAACGAGGTGGTCTCCTCGCGCGAGAGCAGCGACGGAGTCTGGGAGATGGTGCTGCGGAAAGGCTAGCCGCTGCCGCACTGGAGGTGCGGCTTGGTCGCGGCCGCCGAAGGCGGCTTAGCGACTACGCTTTGGACTGAACCTCTCATGAGTCTCGTCGAGCGCATTGCCGGTCACGTGCGCGGTTCTTTGGCGCTCGATGCGGCGCGGCCGCAGTGGGGCGCGGGGTTGCGCGCAGCTACGGCGTTGGCGGTCCCGCTGCTCGTTGCCTGGCTGACGCGGCGGCCCGAGCTGATCTGGTCGGGATTCGGCGGATGGCTGGCGATGCTCGCCGATCCGGGCGGCCCCTACCGGGCGCGCGCCATGGCGATGGGCACCTTTGCCGCAGCCGGCGCCGCGACTTCGTTCGCCGGCGGGATTGCCGGCCAATCGCCGTGGATTGCGCTGCCGGCTCTGTTCGTCTGCGCCCTGCTCTGCAGCCTGGTGCGCGTCCGCGGCGATACCGCCGCAACCATCGGCGTGCTCTCGCTGATCGTGTTCTGCATTACCGAAGGAACTCCAGCGGGTGTCCGCGAGAGCCTGCTGCGGGCGGAGATGCTCGTCGCCGGCGCAATGTTCGCCATCCTTCTCGCGGTCGCGGTCTGGCCGTTCCGGCCATACCATCCAGTGCGCGAAGCGGTCGCCTCTGCCTGGTCGGTCATCGCCGAGCTGGGCGCGCGGATGGCGCGCGTGGTGCGGACGCCGGCGGAGCCCGCGGCGTGGGAGGCGCTGGTGCCCCTCCGGCGGCGCGCTCGCGAAGCGCTGGAGGCCGCACGCCACGCGCTGGGCGTCGCGCGCGCCGGTTACCAGGGCGAGACGGGGCGTGGCCTGCAACTGCTCGTCCTCTACGAGATCGCGGAGCTGGCGCTGGGCGATCTGGCGGCGCTGCTGGAAGCTCTGCGCGCGCGGGCGGAGCGCGGCCAGGTGCTGCCGAAAGAGATCGCGGACGCCGTGCAACAGTTGAGCGCCGCGCATGCCGGGATCGCGCGGGCCGTGATCGAGCAGGGAGCCGCGCCCGCCACCCCGGTAGCCGCGAAGCTGGAGGCGGATCCCGACATGGCGGCGCTATTCGCGCGAGTCGAGGCGGAGACGCGCTACGCAGTGGAGTCCGTTCAAGCCCTCGCGGAAGGCGGAAAAGGCCCACCGCCGCCAGGAGCGCTCGCGCCGCCCGACGCATCGTCATCGCTGCGCGACGCATTTGCGCCGGGATCGATCGAGCTGCGGCATGCGCTCAGGGTCGCCATCGTGGCCACCGCCGCGCAGCTCCTGGCTACTGCGCTCCGCCTCGAGCGCAGCTATTGGGTGACGATCACCGTGATCATCGTCCTGCAGCCTCACGCCATCGCCACCGTGCGGCGGGGGCTGCAGCGCGTGGGCGGCACCGTGATGGGCGGTATCGTCGCCGCGCTCATCGTGCACTTCGTCGGGCAACCGCTGCTCCTGGGAGGCCTGCTGTTCATCCTCGCCTGCGCGGGAGTCGCCGTGCGGCGGATCAACTACGCCGCATTTGCCACGCTCATCACGCCGGTGTTCGTTCTCCTTGCAGAGGCTAACGCGCGGGGCGCACATCTGACGCGGGCGCGAATCTTCGACACCTTGTTGGGAGGGGCGTTGGCGCTGGCAGGCGGCGTCCTGCTGTGGCCGACACGCGATCTCGAGCGGATGCCCTCGCTCGTCGCCGCCGTGCTCCGTGCGAACCAGCGGTATCTGCGGGCCGTGCTGGGCGGTGAAGGTCCCGGAGGCACCGTCGCCGCGAGGCGGGCCGTCGGCCTGGCGACCGCGAACGCCGAGGCGGCGCTGCAGCGGCTGATCGGCGAATCCCGGCCCGCGGATCGCCTCGAGCCATTGATGGCCCTGGTCGCGTACGCCCGGCGGCTGAGCGCGTCGATCACCGCCCTCGGGTCGGCGCGCGTCCCGCCCGAGGATGCCGAACGCCTCGTCAACACTCTCGGGGAGCTCGCGGACGCCGCCGAAAGCGGACGCCCGCCTCCTCCGCTCACGCCGATGGAGGACCGCACCGCGCCGGAGCCGTCACAGCGCCTCGCCCGTCAATTGCGTGTCGTGCACTCCGCGCTCGCGCGGCTTGCCTGAGAGAGTTACTCTTTCCCGCCGCATGCGCACTGCCCTCCTCCTCGCCGCCGCTGCCTGCGCGAGCGCGCCCCGGTTGCGCCCCGAGCGAACGCACCTCCAGCCGCTGCTCCTGGAGGCGATCCGTTTTCCCACCGTCGCCGGCAACGACCAGGCGCGGCTCGACCAGCAGCAATGGCTGTTGCGGACGGCGGCGTCGCTCGGTCTCGCCGCACGCGACGCGGGTCCGGTGACTGAGATCGAGCTACCCGGTCCGCCGGGTGCGCCCGTCCTCGGACTGGTCGTGCACGGCGACGTGCAGCCCGTCGACGAGAAGCAGTGGACGGTGCCGCCCTTCGCGGGCGTGGTTCGCGACGGCGCCGTCTACGGTCGCGGCGCCGCCGACGACAAAGGCCCCTTGGTCCAGGCGCTGCTCGCGATGCATGCCCTCCGCGATTTGAAAAGGACGCACGCGCTGCGATTGCTCGTGGGAAGCGACGAGGAGAGCGGTTCGCGCGACATGAAGACATACCTCGCCTCGCACGCCCCGCCGGCGTACAGCCTCGTGCTCGACTCCGAATTTCCGGCCGTCGTCGGCGAGAAGGCCTGGGACGGCCTGGCCGTGCTGCCGGCCAATCTGGACCCTGGCAGCGGGAAACCGTGGGTCATCGAGGAAGTCGACGCGGGGCTCGCGCCGAGCATCGTGCCAGACCGTGCCCGCATCACCCTGCGCTGGCGGGAAGGCACGCCTGCGTGGGAACCGCTGGAGCAACGCCTCCGCGCCAGGACCCCCGCGCCGGGAACAACGCTGGAGATCGAGGACCGCGGCCCGCTGCTCGACGTCGTCGTCCACGGCCGCGCTGCTCACGCGGGCGTCAACGTCGAAGGCGGTCGCAACGCGCTCGTGTCGCTCGCGCAGATCGTCGCTGGAGAGCTGCCGGATTGCGCCCTGGCGGACGTCGTAGCGTTCGCTGCGCACGCGGGCGCCGATCTGAAGGGCGCCGCTCTCGGTCTCGACAAAATCGCTGCTCCGGGCTGGCGCGGCTGGACGGTCAACGTGGCGACGCTCAAGAAGGAGCCGGGACTGAACGGGAAGCTGGCGCTGGTGATCAACCTGCGCCGGCCCCCGCCGCTCACCGCCACGGAATCGAAGGAACGCCTCTACGCGGAAGTGCGCAAGTTCTCGCCGCGGCTCGAGCCCGGCGAAATCTACTTCGGCGACGAGCCGCTGGTGTTCGATCGGAACGCGAAGATCGTCCGCCGCCTGATGGACGATTACCAGCGCGCCACCGGCGAGCACCCTCCTCCCGCCATCTCCGGCGGCGGCACGTATGCGAAACGCATCCCCAACGCGATCGCCTACGGGATGTGGTTCCCGGGAAAGCCGTACACCGGCCACGACGTCGACGAGAAGATCGAGGTGGCCGACCTGGAGCGTGGACTCGACGTGCTCGTCGAGACGCTGCGCGACCTCGCCTCCGGTCCACCGCTGCAGGATCCGTTCCTGCCGTAGTAGTCTGCGCACCCTCATGCGCATCGCCACGCGGCTGCAGGGGCTGGAGCAGTCCGAGATCCGCCGCATGACGCGCGAATGCGAGCGCGTCGGCGGAATCAACCTGGGCCAGGGGATCTGCGATCTCCCCACGCCCGAGCTGGTGCGCGACGGAGCCATCGGCGCCATCCGCGAGAACCGCAGCACCTACTCCTTCGCCGAAGGCGCATCCGAGCTGCGAGCGGCGATCGCGAAGAAGCTCTCGCGCGACAACGGCCTTCAGGCCGACCCCGGCAGCGAGATCTGCGTCACGGTGGGCGCGAGCGGCGCATACGCCGCGACCCTCCACGCCCTGCTCAACCCCGGCGACGGCATTCTCCTCTTCGAGCCGTACTATGGCTATCACCTGAATGCAGCCGTCGTCGCCGGCCTCACCCCCGAATTCGTGACGCTCAAGCCGCCGGAGTTCGCGCTGAGCGAGGAGGCGCTGGAAGCGGGGATCACCCCGCGGACGCGAGCGGTCGTCGTCTGCACCCCGTCGAATCCGAGCGGAAAGATGTTCCGGCCGGCAGAGCTGGAGGCGCTGGCGCGCGTCGCCCGCCGCCGCGACCTCCTCGTCATCACCGACGAGATCTACGAGTACATCCGCTACGACGGCCGCCGCCACGTCTCGCCCGCGTCGATCGCCGGCCTGCAAGACAGGACCGTCACCATCATGGGTCTGTCCAAGACCTTCAGCATCACCGGCTGGCGCCTGGGGTACACGTTCGCTCCGGCGGAGCTGACGCGGGCGATCACGCTGGTGAACGACCTCTACTTCGTCTGCGCGCCGACCCCGCTGCAGCTCGGCGCTGCCCGTGGATTCGATGCTCCGCGCAGCTACTTCGAAGATCTCATGGTCGCCTACCGGAAGAAGCGCGACCGGATCTGCGCCGCGCTCGACCGCGCCCGCCTGCCGCCCATCGTGCCGGAGGGCGCGTACTACGTCCTGGCCGACTGCACCCGGCTCGGATTTGCCACGTCGGTCGAGGCCGCCATGCACGTCCTGGAAACGACGCAGGTCGCGTCGGTAGCGGCGAGCGCCTTCTACCGCGGCGCGGAGGGAGAGAGGCTGTTGCGCTTCTGCTTCGCCAAGGACGACGCCGTCCTCGAGGAAGCGTGCAGCAGGCTCGCGACCCTGCGATGAGGTCTCCGCTCCTCCCCATCTTCCTCATCGTGGTGGTGGACGTCCTCGGGCTCACCATCATGCTCCCGCTGCTCCCGTTCTACGCGGAGCACTTCGGCGCCACCCCCGCGGTGGTCGGCCTGCTGGTCAGCACCTACGCGCTCTGCCAGCTCGTCGCCGGGCCCGTCCTGGGGCAGATGTCGGACCACCTCGGCCGCAAGCCCGTCCTGACCGCCAGCCAGATCGGCACGTTCGTGGGCTTTCTGGTGCTCGCGTTCGCGCCCAATCTCTTCATCGTCTTCCTCGCGCGGGTCATCGACGGGCTGACCGCCGGGAACCTCTCCATCGCGCAGGCGTACATCGCCGACGTGACCAGACCAAAAGAAAGGGCGCGAGCGTTCGCGGTGATCGGGATCGCGTTCGGGATCGGCTTTCTCATCGGCCCCGGAGCGTCCGGCTACCTCACGACCCACTTCGGGTTCCAGGTTCCGATCCTCTGCGCGGCGGGACTCTCCTTGCTCAGCATCCTCGGGACCACGTTTCTCTTGCCCGCGATCCCTCCACACCCCGAAGGAGCGCACCCGGCAACGGCGGCGCAGGAGCTTGCCGGGCCAGTCGCGCCCGGCGGCAAGCGCCTGCGCATCTTCGACTGGGGAACCTATCTGCAATATTTCCGGCGCGCGCCTCTCGGCGGGCTGCTTCTGGAATTCTTCCTCTTCACCTTCGCCTTCGCCACCTTCACCAGCGGCTTTGCGCTGTTCGCGGAGAGGCGGTTCATCTGGCACGGCGTTCCGTTCGGGCCGAAGGAAGTGGGTTACGTCTTCATGTACTCGGGCCTGCTCGGCATCGTCGTGCAGGGATCGATGCGCCAGGGCGCGCTCGTCCGGCGCATCGGGGAGGCGCGGCTGGTGACGCTCGGATTCTTCAGCGGCGCGGTGGGATACGCGCTGCTCGGCGTCAGCTTCGCGATCCCGCCGCTCTTGCTGGCGGCAACTCTCGCCTCCTTCGGCACCGGCGTGCTGCGGCCAGCGCTCACCAGCCTGATCACGCAGCAGGTTTCCCGCAGCGAGCAGGGCGTCGTGCTCGGGCTGAACCAATCGCTGCTCTCGATCGCGCTGATCGTCGGACCGGCCATCGCCGGCGTACTGATCGAGCACGGACACCTGACGCTCTGGGGACTCTGGGCAGCGGTGATCCTCGCCGCGGGCCTGCTCTTGAACTTGCGGGCCCGCGAGGCGCGGCTCGCCGCGGCTCAGAAACCGCGCGAGGCCGGCGATCCGGGAACGTAGGCGGGACCGACCTGCAGGCGCATGCCGCCGGTCGCGGCGAGGAGCGTGAACGCGAAAGGCAACTTCACGGTGCCGTCCTCGCGGATCAGGCCCGGCGGAGGATTCGGGAACCGCTGCACGATGCGGAACGCGTCGACGGCGACTTCGTCGAGGTACTGCACGCCCGACGACGCGGCGACGTGCACGTCGGTGATCTCGCCTTGGCGATCGAGAGTGAACTCGATCACCGTGCGCCGGTCCTTGTACGAGTAGAGCTGACCGGTGGGATCCCTCTTGCCGGAAGCGTCGATCACCTTCTGCGTCCAGACGCGCCCGACGGTCTCCTTCACGCGGTTGAGGAACCCGGCGAACTTGAAGCTGCGCGCGTTGAGGAAGGTGCCCTCGCCCTCTTCGATGCCGCGGAGGTCGTCCGGCATGGGCCCGCCGGCGATGGGGCCTGTGGCGCCGACAGGCTCGTTCAACGTCAGCTTGAGCGGGCGCAGATCGCCTGGCATGCCCGGCTCCGCGCCCGGCGACCCGGGACCGATGCTGGACGCCTTTCCGTCGCTGCCAGGATCGGCCCTGGCGATGCGATTGCCGGTGCCCTTGAACGCATCGGTGCCTTCGCGGTTGCGCACGGTGCCGTCCGGCGCCTCCTCCAGCCGAAGGGGATCCATTCGCTCCCTGCCGGGAAGCTGCGCCACTTCGCGCTGGCGCTTCTGCCTGGCGCCGCCGCCCGCCGTGCCGTTGTCGCCCGGGTGCGCGCTCGTCGCCGGAGCGCCCGCTTCGGCCTTGTCGGTACGCCCTTCCTTCTGCAGCTTCGAAAGCGCGTTCTTGTAGAAGGCGCTCGTTTCGCGGGCGCGCGTCTCCTTCTCGACGCGGCTGTCCTTCTCGGAGAGATACTTCGTCGCCTTGTCAGGCGCCTGCTCGTTGGTGGGCCCGAGCGAAACCACCTGGCCCCTCTCGAGCTTCTCCTCTTTCTCGGGCGGAGGAACCGGTGCGACGGGCAACCTCGGAATCTGCTGCTGTGGCGCAGCAGCCGTCGTTTGCGGGCCGCCGGGGCGAATGCCCTGCAGCTGCGACCGGTCCGAGGTGACCAGGGAAACGATCTGGGGGACGACGTGCTTGGGGGCGTGGAAGATCGCGTCCCGCGCCACGCCGAGCATCAGCAGGAAGTGCCCCGTGATCGATACGACGACCGCAATGGTCAGGCGGCGGCCCCGCCGGGCCGGCTGCTGAGGCAAAGGCATGGCGGCTACATTGTAGCGCCGGCGCAGTGCGACAGGCGAGTCGCTGAACGTCGTGGAGTGCGCCGGAATACGACTCTGGTCGGTTTGCCGGAGCACCCGTCCTGAACAGGGGGGAGCGCCTAGTAAATCCTCACAGGCGCCGCTCCTGAGTAGTACCAGGCAAGAATGTCCCGGTAGGTGGCGCCGCGCTGGGCGCGGCCGATGGCGCCGGTCTGGCACATCCCGCTTCCGTGGCCCCAGCCGCCGCCGACGAAGGTCCAGCCCGATCCGGACCGTTCGACCACGAACATTCCGCTGTTCAGGTTCCGGAAGAGCCTCCGGATCTGCAGTTCGCCGTAGACGCGGGCGCTCGCCCGGCTGCCGGCGATGCGCAATGCGCGCGCACGGCCGGAGACGCCCCGCCCTTCGACGGCCAGCGTCTGGACGGTGCCGACGCCGAGGGAAGCGCAGATTTCGTCCACCTCGCGCTGGGTGAACGTACGCCTCCAGCGGACCTTGTCGGCATTGGCGAAACCGGACGCCGCGCAATAGCTGGGAAAGGGGTCCAGGTGGACGAAGCGGGAGACGAGCGCTTCTCCCACACCGTCGCGGAAGGGCCCCATTCCGGGAGCGAGCGGATCGAAATCGGGCCGCCCGCGGAGCGACGGATCGGCGGGACCGCTCCAGACCGCATCGTTGTCCTCGGTAAACCCGCCGCACACCGCCGAGTAGACGGAATCGACCAGCCGGCTCTGGCCGCCATGCTCCGCGAAGAGAGCCTCGCCGCGGGTGGCCTCCACGGCGGCGTCGGGACCCGCCTGCTCGGCGGCCACGCCCTTGTAGACCTGGCAGTGCTGCTCGGCGCAGAGCAGGTACGGATCGCCGAGGTGACGCGCGCCGATCTTCGCCAGCACTTCGCCGCGGGCCGTGACCGCCTGTGCCTTCAGCGCTTCCGCATGCGCGCGGGCGAAGATCTCGCTCGGCACCACCCCGCGCACGAGCCGCTCCATCCCGACCGCAGCCACCAGCGCGAGCGACCCGGAACCGTCTACCGTCGCGAACAGCCGCTCCGGGTACGTCCGGTCCTCGTAGCCGTGGAAGCTGTAGCCCATTCCGTATTCCACCTGCTCGACGGTGAGGCCGGAATCGGTACGCAGCTCCACCGCGCTCTCGCCGATGGCTGCGGAATTGCCGCGAGGATCCCGCAGCTCGATTCGCGCGCGGGGACGCGTGGCCAGCTCGCGGCGGATCTGCACCCGCAGCCCGAGCCGGGCCTGCAGGTCCTGCGCCTTCTGCCGCGCTGCCGCCTCGGTTCCGTCGCCGTCGGCCAGCACGGAGTACTTGCGCGTGTCGACGACGTGCCCGGCGATGCCATAGGCCTCGCCGACGGTCGCGATCCGGATCGCGACTCGTTTTGCCGCCCAATCCTCCCGCGCTTTCTGCAGCCCCTGCTTGTCGTCGTAGCGAAGCTGCTCGAGCTCCACCCACGAGGCGCCGGCTCCCTGCGAGCTTTCCAGCAGTTGCAGCGTCCAGCGGCCGGAGGCTCCGCCGGCGACGGCTGTCGTCATTTCTCCGGAGCGCGAGCGGACGCGCGCCGTCAGAGGCCCCTTCGGGACGAAGACGATCTGCTGCCGCCCTTCGAGCACGCGCACGGTGATCAGCGGCTCTCCGCCGGAGAACGACAGGCGGCGCGAGTAGAGAAGCTCGAGCGGATCGTCCGGCGCGGGCGTCCCGGAGAAGAGATCGTCCTCTGCGCGGACAGCGCGCGAGAGCAGCGCGCCGCCGAGGACGGAGAGAAACCTGCGGCGCGGCGTCTTCATCCGCGCTGGTGCGTCCGCTCGACGTAACGGCGGAACGCGGCGCGCAGGCGCACCGCGACGGGACCCGGCTTCCCGTCGGCGACCTTGCGCATCTGCTCGCCGTGCGACTCCAGGAAGACCAGGCTCGTCACCGGCATCGCCTCGCGCAGGGTGCTGGTCATGAAGACTTCGTCGGCCGCGGCGAGCGCCTCCGGACCGTGCGGATCCTCGCGCAGGATCAGCCCTTCCGCCCTGGCGATCTCGATGAACAGCCCGCGGGTGACGCCCTCCAGCATGCCGAGCGCCAGCGGCGGCGTCACCAGCACTCCGCGCTGCACGAAGAAGACGTTGGACGTGGTCCCTTCCGTGACCCGGCCAGCGAGATCGAGGAGGATCGCGTCGTCGGCGCCCGCTTCGTGCGCCTCGCGCAGCGCGAGGATGTTGTTCAGGTAGTTTCCCGTCTTCAACGCCGGGTCGAGGGCCTGCGGAGGATTGCGACGCGTCCTCGCAATCGCCATCTGCAGGCCGCGCTGGTACTGCTCCTCGGGAGGCGGCGCGAGCGGGCGCACGATGAAGATCAGCCGGTTCTGCCCACGGGCGAGCAGCGGGGAGAGTCCGAATTCGCCGGTCCCGCGGGTGACGATGATGCGCGCGTACGATTCGGCGTTGCCCGCCGCCTCGAGCGTGCGCTGCAACTCGTCGAGGACGACCTCCCGGCGGGGCAGCGTCAGGCCGATCCGCTCGGCGGTCTTCTCCATCCGCGCCAGGTGCCGGTCCATCTCGAAGGGTCGTCCGGCATACGTGCGCACGACCTCGTAGACGCTGTCGCCGTAGAGGAAACCGCGGTCGAGGACGGGGACCAGGGCCTGCTCGGGCGGGACCAGCCTGCCTTCCACGTTGCAGAGGACGCCCACCGGGGTTTGGTACCGCCGCCCGGGCGTGGACGCAACATCGTTACGCCCTTAGCCGCTCGCCTTTTCCGTCGATGGCGGCATCGAGCGCGTCAATGGAAGGCGGTTTCGCCAGGTGCGCGTCGAACCCCGCCTCGGCGGCGCGCTCGCGGTCTTCGGGCTGGGCGTATCCGGTCAACGCCACGAGCCAACTGCCATCGAGCGCCCGATCGGCGCGAAGCATCCGGGCGACTTCGTAGCCGCTCATGTCCGGAAGGCCGATGTCGCAGATCACCACTTCCGGGCGATGCTCACGCGCGAGCGCCACCGCGCTGCGGCCGTCGCGTGCCAGCCACACGCGATGACCGCCGATCTCCAGCAAATCCTTCAGCGTCTCTCCGGCGTCCAGATTGTCCTCGACGACGAGCACGGACCGGCTGCGGGCAGCGCTGCGGGTTCCTTCAAAGCGGTTTGCGGCCGGCGGGTCCGGCGCGAGTGGCAAATGCACGGCGAACTCCGCTCCCCGCCCTGGTCCTTCGCTCCGTCCCGCCACCGAGCCGCCATGAAGCTCGACGAGTCCCTTGACCAGCGCAAGGCCGAGCCCGAGACCACCGCGGGTCCGCGCCAGCGTCTTTTCCGCCTGCGCGAACGGTTGGAACATGCGCTCGATCTGTGCCGGATCGATGCCGATTCCGGTGTCGCGCACGCGAACTTCCGCTTGCGAGGCCGCCTTATGGACCGTGACGGTGGCGCGGCCGCCCGGATCGGAGAACTTGGAGGCGTTCTGGAGCAGGTTGCCGACCACCTGCGCGATCCGCGTCGGGTCGGCGTCGATCCACACTGGCCCGGCCGGTTCCTCGAAGCGCAAGTCGACGTCGCGCTCCTCGAAGAGCGAACGGTGATCGTCGCAGGCGCGCCGCGCGACGTCGCGCAGGTCGGTGTGTGCGCGGCGCAGCTCGATCTTCCCGGAGGAGATGCGGTTGACGTCCAGGAGATCGTCGACGAGGCGGGTCAGGTGCTGCGTCTGCCGGTGGATGACCTCGCGCGCCTTCAACGCGTCGGCGCTCTCCGGCGCCACCCGGTCGAGAATGGCCAGGCTGTTGCGGATGGGAGCGAGTGGATTGCGCAGCTCGTGCGAGAGCACGCCGATGAATTCGCTCTTGCGCCGATCCGCCTCCGCCAGCCGCTCGGCGGCGTCGCGCTGCTCGGTGACGTCGGTGTTGGTGCCGAACCAGCGCAGCACGTTGCCGCGCTCGTCCTTGATGGGGAGCGCGCGGGAGAGGAACCAGCGGTACTCGCCGTCGTGGCGGCGGAGCGGGAAGGTGTCCTCCCACGCGACCCGGGAGGCAATCCCCGCCGCCCATTTCCGCATCACCGAGCCGATGTGATCGGGATGGTGCACGTGGCGCCACCCCCAACCGCGCATCTGCTCGGGCGCCGTGCCCGTAAACTCGTACCAGCGGCGGTTGTACCAGAGGATGTTGCCGTCCGGCTCCGCCATCCAGGCGAGCTGCGGGATGTTGTCCGCCATGGCGCGGAACCGCTTCTCGCTCTCCTCGCGTTCCGCCTCCAGGCGGCGTCGCTCGGTGATGTCGCGGATGACGCTGATCAGCACGCGCGTCCCCGCGACGTCGGCGCCCTCGGAGCTGACCTCGACGGGAAACGTGCTCCCGTCCTTGCGCCGGTGGGTGGTCTCGAAGCGGATCCCGCGAATGTCCGCGTCGGCCATCTGGACGCCCAGTTCCTCGTGCGTCGGCTCGGCGCGCAGGTCACGGACCGAGAGCCGCATGAGCTCGTCGCGGCCGTAGCCGTACGCGAGGGTGGCGGCCGCGTTCGCCTCGAGCACCTGGCCGTCGGAGCGGCGGACGAAGACGATCACGTCGCGGCTGTGCTCGGCAAGCAGCTCGTAGCGCTGCAGGGCCTCGCGGGCGCGACGATGCTCGGAGACGTCGCGGAAGATGACGTAGCTGTAGACCTCGCCGCTCACCGTCGGGACCAACGCCGCCGTCACTTCGGCCAGGTACGTCGAACCGTCTGCCCGCCGGTGCAGCACTTCGCCGTGCGCGATCCCGGCCCTGTCGCGCTCGGCGATGAAACGCCGCAGGCGCTCGTCTTCGACGACGAGCGCCGCGCGACCGAGCCGGCAAACCTCGTCTTCGCTCCTGCCGAACATGCGACAGGCGGCCGGATTCGCGCGGATGATCGTGCCGTCCGGACGCGCGATCAGCACCCCGTCGCGGCTGCTCTCGAAGAGCGTGCGAAAGAGCCGCTCGAGGTCCTGCGCGCCGAGATGGAGCCCTTTTCGGGTGTCCGCCATCGGATGATCTGTACAGCGTCAAGCAGGAGCCGCAAAGTCGCACCTTCGTGCCGTGGCGGCTGAGTGAGCTGCCGCCGGATTCGCGATGCACGAGCGGCGACGATGCGCTACAACCTCGTGCGAGCCGCTAGCTCAGCTGGTAGAGCACCGGCCTTTTAAGCCGAGGGTCGTGGGTTCGATCCCCACGCGGCTCAC
>VBKI01000067.1:0-83101 GCA_005879535.1 Deltaproteobacteria bacterium
TTGCTTTTTCGGACCCGCCGTAGATGTGAACTGCACCTTCACCGCCTCCATGCGGCTTCCCTTCTTCTTCCCGTGAACCACGACGCGATCGGACGTCTTGAGGTCGTCTGAGGTCGCCGGGGCACCGTCCTTCACGTACTCCGTCTCAGGCGTGAGGACGAATTTCTCCGAACCGTGACTGGTCTTCACCGTCAAATCCGCACCGCTGACGGAGACGACGACGCCCCTCACGTCGTGCCCACCTTCGTGAGCTCCGGAAGCAAGCGGAATTGCCCATGCCGCGAAAGCGAATACCAACAAGGTCGATTTCATGTCCCCGTCCTCCGCTCAGCGATGTTCACGTCGCTGGTCCCGGGAAGGTGCGCTGCCCTTGAGAAATGCCTCGTCCTCCTGCATCTCGCGCCACTCGTCTGGACTCCTCGGCCTTAGACGGTCCATTTCGAGTTTCTCGGCCGGTGTGAGGTGCGGGAGGTGACGGATGAACGCGACAAGGTGCCAGCTCGCGCGACCGCTCTCCTCGCTGCCATCGCCCCAGCCGGGCATGCCGGTGAGGCGGATGCCGTTCTCGATGATGTAGAAGAGCTCGCCGTCGGTGAGTTGCTGGGTGGGCGGCAGCCGCAGGTCGGGTACGCGCGGATACAGGTTGCGACCCATCCCGGTCTGACCATCGCCGTCGTTGCCGTGGCAGATCGCGCAATGATCGGCAAAGTGGGCGCGGCCGGCTGCGAGCACTTCCTTCGACGACGGCTCCGGATTGCGGAGTCGCCGGGACGCATCGGGGATGCCGAGGGGCAGCAGCCGTCGAGCGATGACCGACTCCAGGTGCGTCGGTTCGACCTTTGCGCTGATGCCACCGCGAAAGAGCACCGCGGCGCCTGCAATCAGCACGCCGAGAACGACTGCGAGCAAGAGAGCCAGCGCGATGAAAAGCATTTTCACAGTCCATTCACTCGTCAATGAGGCAGCAGCCGCTCGACGCGGCGGCGTTCCTCGATGCTCGACCAGTCGAGCTCGCCAACGTGACTGAAGGCTACGGCGCCGTCCGGGCCGATGAGGAAGCTCGTCGGCACTGTCTTGATTCCCCACGCGGCGGTCGCGCGGGAATCGCGGTCGAGCAGCAACGGAAAGCGCAGGCCGAGGTCCTCCGCGGCATCCTTTGCGGTGCGTACGCTGCCGCCCATCTGCACCGCCAGGACGACGAATGGCCTGCGCGCGAGCGCGACACGGAGCCGCTCGATGCTGGGCAACTCGTCGCGGCAAGGCTCGCACCAGGTCGCCCAGAAATTGAGCAAGATCACCTTCCCCCGATAATCGGAGAGCCGGTGCGTCGTACCGTTCGCATCGGTGAGCTCCAGCGGCGGCGACGCCGCGAGCAGCGCGGCGACGAGCAGCGCCATCAAACCGCGCGGGCCGTGATGGTGTACTTGAATCGATCGGGTTCGAGCTGATCGAGCCGCTCCCCGCCGGTCTCCCCGTTGGGATACATGAGGAATGGCAGCCGCGGGCCTTTGGAGTTGGGCAGCTCGATGTCGTGACCGGTGTTGTAGGCGAGCCAGTTCATCTCCCAGGATCCGAAGAGGCGTGTGCGCGCAGCCTGAACCTTTTGGTCCTCGAGCGTGAGCTGTCCGGGCGGCTCCTCGAGGATCACCTTGCGCACGTCCGCCGGATCGACCGGGACCCAGCCGACGCCTTCGGCGAAGAACTCGGCGCGGCAGTGCTGGGCCTTGCTGATGACCGGCGTCGATGGGCCGAGGCTCTTGTAGCCCAATGCAGAGCTCGCGACGCGGATGCCGTAGACGTCGCGTGCCGGAACGCCCAGCGATCTGGCGAAGCCGACGAACAGGCCGTTGAGATCGGCGCACTTCCCGCCCAGGTTGCCACTCTCGAGCATCGCCTTGATGTTGCCCGTACCGCATCCGCGCGTTTTCGGATCGCGCAGCGTGTTCTTCACGACCCATTCGTAGATCGCGCGTCCCTTCTCCAGGTCGGTGCGAGCGCCCTTTGCGACTTTCACGAGCGCCGTCTCGCGCATCAGGCCATCACACGGGATCATCTCGGTCGGAGCGGTATAGAGGGCGACCTCGGCGCTGTTGAGCTTGGCCGTGCGTGATCTCGACACGTCGACCGCGCGATCGCGGGTCGCGAAGCGGCTCGTCAGCTCGACGAACGGCGCCTCCTGTCCGGGGGACCACTCGGTGTACAGCAACGGCACGCCGTACTTGCCGACGCGCATCGGCTGCATCCGATTTGCGTTGCCCGTCCAGGTGCTGTCCGCGGCCCGCTGCCAGTCGGTATCGCCAGTGAGCGGCATGGGCAGCCAGGCACGTGAGACGCCCTGTGGTCTGGAGATCTCCGCGCGGGTCGTGACTTCGAAGGTGCGCCAGCCCGACTCCGCACGCAGGCGACGCCAGGGAAGGGCCGCAAGGACCGCGGCACCGAGCAGTTCACGTCGCTTCATGGCGCGGGAAGCTAACGGAGGGCGTGTCAGGCCGCAAGGACCGGGCGCGCTCGCAAGAAGGCCCCGGCCAACGGCGCGCGCTGGACCGCGGTCGTCTCGCGCGGCTCGATTAGTCTCGATCGTCGTGATCGCCGTCCCCATGCGGCTCCGCGATACCGTGGCCGCTTCGGATGAACTGGCCGTTCACGAAGATGTTGTCGACGACGGAGAGGCCAACACCCCGCGGGTCTTCGACGCTGGGAGCGTCGGTGCCCTCGTCGACGATCAGATCGATGCTCTCGATGTTGCTACCGGGCGGGATGGGCGGGAACGCCGTAGCCGCGCCGTTCGCAAAACGGACGCGCGTCCATTCGGTCGGATCCTGCGGCGCAGGTGTCGGGGTGCCGTTTGCGCACCCGCCGATGAAATGAAACGTGGGGTCGTTGTGGCCCTGGCGCGCCACGACATTGAACCGCGGCGAGCCGGCGCCACAATGCGTGCCGTTGCGGTAGTCGAATCCCAGCACGAACGTGCCGTCGACGGCGACCCTGAGTCCCTTCGCGCCGCGAATCGTGGCGCCGGCGGAGGAGCAATCAGCCGTGGGACCGTTCTTGTTGAGAATGAGCCCGGAGTGCGGATCCCTTCTGGAGGCCGCGCCTTTGCTTGAGCCGGTGTCAAGAACGGTCGTATTCAACTGCTGGTCGTTCTTGTCCGGCAGGCCCATTCCGCGCAGCCAAGCCGAGGTGACGATGTTGCTGCCCGGCGGGTACCCGGGCCCGCAGTCTCCAGCGTCGCCGACGAAGACGAACGGCACTGCGCGGAGACCCTCTTCGTCGTCGCCACGAGCGCCGACGCCGATTGCAGCAATGCACGCAATGAGCGCGAGTCGATTGGACATTGGAACCTCCTTGAGCGCGCTTAAACGCACGCTGAAAAAGAACAGTCAAGGCGCTCTGCGGCAAAGCGACGTCGAATATCAGTTCGTAACGAATGAGCGAATGGAGCTCCATTTTGACGTCATTCATCGGACGGGGCCCTCGTACGCCTGCCCGGCAGGTGAGCTACCGCGGGAAATCTTCCAGCTCGCGAGGGCGGCTCCGCCGACGAGGTCGTGGGCGATGGTCGCATGTCTCTGCACGGCGCCTTTCGCAACCAGACGCCGACATTGCAGACGATCGCTGGCCCGAGGTCAACGGGACGGGAATTCGGGGACACGATAGTGAATTCGAAGCGGAAATTCGTATTGTGTCCGCCGAATTTCGGCCCTAAGGCTCGAAGGGATTGAGGCAGTGGCCCGGTTGCGAGGGAGAACCCGAAATCGTCCCTCCGTGCGGGATGCACTAGGAAGGCGGCAGCGTCGCCCGGCGCTCAGAATGCGCGGCACCGCGACATCGACTGCGCCCTCGCGGCGACGAATCGGCCTAGCGCGAGGGGGCCGAACGGGTTCAACAGCGGCGAACGAGGCCCTCGGGTCAGCGCGGCGACGACGCCGACGTGCCTGGGCGCGTGTTCTCCTGGAGGAACTTGAGGAGGCGGCCGTACATCCGCTCTCGCGCGCCGTCGTCGAAGAAGCCGTGGCCTTCCTTCGACTCGACCAGCCACTCCGGCGCGTTTCCGCGCGCCGTCAGTGCGTCGCGCAACGATTCGGCATGACGGATGGGGGCACGCTCGTCCTTGCTCCCGTGGATGAGGAAGACGCGGGCGGCGATCAGGTCCGCGTGCTTCACGGGCGAGGCCTTCGCCAGCGCCTCGCTGTCTTCGCCGACGACGGTGCGCACGTAGCCGCGACCGAGCCGTCGGAGGCTGATGTCGCCGATCCTGGTCAGCAGGTTGAGGTCATAGATCCCTGAATAGCCCGCGGCGCAGCGAAAGAGATCTGGAGCGAGGACGGAGCTCTGGATCGCCGCGTAGCCACCGAAGCTCGCGCCGTAGATGCAGATGCGCTTCGGGTCTCCGAACCCCTTGCGAACGGCGAATCGAGTCGCATCGATGATGTCCTGGACGACGCGATCGCCCCATTTGCGATACCCGGCCTCCTCGTAGGCGAGGCCGTACCCTCCCGATCCGCGGTAGTTCACCTGAAGGACGGCAAAGCCCTCGTGCGCCAGGAGCTGCGCCTCGGGATCGAATCGCCACTGATTCCGGACGGAGTGCGGCCCCCCGTGCGGCAGCACTACCAGCGGCGGCGGCGTGCCGGGCTGCGCATTGGGGGGCATGGTGATGTATCCGTGGATGCGAAACCCGTCGCTTGCGGGAATGTGGAACGCCGACATCTCGGCCATCGAATCGGGCTTCACCCAGGGCCGGACGTCCGCAATCGTCTCCGCGGTCATCGTTGCCACGTCGGCCAGGAGATAGCGTCCCGGGTCCCGGTCGCTGTATACGCGGACCAATGCCTTGCGGTCGTCGTCAGTGGTGCTGACGATCCGGACGTGCTCGTTCGGGTTCGTCACCAGCAGTCCTTGCAGGATGCGGCTGAGAGGATGAGGGGGGTCGAGATACTCGTACGTCGGTAGATCCGGCTCGTATTCCACGGCGACGATGCGCCCGTTCGAGTTGTCCTGGACCGCATCGGAGATGGGGGACGTCTCGCTCTTGCTCACGAGCTTGCGTTCGCCGGTGTCGATCGAGACCAGATAAAGAGCGAATCCTTCGGCGGCCGGCTCGCTCACATACAGCGCGCGCTCGCTCGCGACGAATCCGATGGGAGTGCTCTGGCTGGAGAGACCGCTGATCGACCGGAGCTCGCGCCAGCCCGCGCTGCCTTCGAAGTAGAAATACCTCGCGTTCGCGTTCTCGTCGATTGCGGCGGCGATGCGCAGTTCGCCGTTCTCGTCGGTGAGGAATTCTGCGTTGCGCAGCGGGCTGCGCGCGACGAACGTCTTCAGGCCCGTGTACACGTCGAGCTTGTGGACCTCGGGCACGCGGTCGCCGACGTCGTCCATGTAGGTCTGCTGGATGAGGATCTTGCGGGGATCCTTCCGCAGTGGGCCGATCACGAATCCCCAGGCCCTCTCGGTCGCTGCCTTGCGAATGTGCGAACCCACCTGCTGCTCGCCTGCGCGATAGCCGAAGATCACGCGCCCGCTCGTCCCTGTCGCGTCCACCGCGTAGATCTCACCGCGCGACACAGGGGCGGCGAGATAGCTTTCGTAATCCACCATCTCGATCACGACCCGTTCGTCGTTCGCCCAATAGAAGTCGCCGATGGTGGACTCGCCCTCGGGCCTGAACAAGAAAGTGATCTGACGCGTGGCCAACCGGATGAATGAGAGGGTGCGCTTGCCGCCTTCCTCCGACAATGCAGCGACGAACGTACCCTTCGGAGACAGCTTGGCCGCGGTCACCATCGCGGGCCGCGTGAACACGGCGAGCCCGGTGGGGTCGGACTGGGGAACGAGGGGGGACGCGCTCGATTCGACGTGCTTGCACGATGCAGCCAGCGCGGCGAACACGATCAGGATGGTGCGGACATGCATGGTGTCGAAGTCTCCTTCGTGAGGGGAAAAGAGCCAGCCACTTCGGCTGGGGTCGCGTCAACAGCCAGGATTCGAGCTCCTATGGCCCATTGGCATGTGCTGTGGAGCTGTTCGGCGTCTACCCGAGTGGTTCTACCAGGCAGGCTCGATGGCGTTTACCTCATGACCAAAGATCCGAAAGTACTCGTCGAGAAGAGAGTGAATCACAATGGCCAGCGATTCGTGCTGTTCTGGGACGGATCAGTGAAGTCCTTCGATGATGTCCAGTTTGATAGATTGAAGAGAGATGGATTATCGATGCGGCGCATCGCAAGCCGCCCACAAAGAATCCGAACCCCAAACGAGGGTGCAGTGGCGAAGCAGGTCAGCGCCGACGGCTCCCCGCCAGCAGAGGGATGAGTTCGGTGATACCAGGATTGGCAGCACGAACGAGGTCCCTGAAAACACGACGGGAACATCGTCGACCACAAGGATGGGTCCCTGCGAGGTCATCGCCGTCACTGTGTCGCGCTTGCCTCTCTTGTCGAGCATGGTGGACACGGCGGGATTGTTGCGCGTGAGCACCGTGTGCGATGCGCCGGTATCGATCAACATGTCAGCCGCCACGCCATTGATGGCCGCGGTGACGATGCGGTGGTATTCTTGGAAAAGACCCTCATTCAGGCAGCGATGGAAGTCCAGTTGGCGCACTGGCGCAGAAGAACCTCGAGCAATCCGCTTCAAGGCCGCCTCTTCCGGCTCGTAGCGAAGCTCCTCGCGTCCTAGATCGATGATCAGCGCCCACCCGGAGCGAACCAGATCTTGTGGCGCCAGGATTCCCTCAGTCCCCAACGAGGGATTGATGAAGAAATCGAGCGTGTCAGTGCTGGTTTCACCTGCGAACTGGATCGACACGTCGAAGACGCGCAGCAATCCGACCATGTTTCCGGTTGCATCCACGACCCGCTCCTCGGTATCGCGCGACTTCGCGATCAGGCCGTGCGTCTTGGCGAATCCCCATGGAAGCATGCTCCGAAATGATCCCGTATCCAGCAGGAGAGTGATGGGATGACCCGCCACCGTCGCGCGGACGAGCGGGCGGACACCGCCTGCGCTGGAGCTCTCGACAACCAACGGCGTGAAATGCGCCGTCGGTGGCGGCCGATGAGCACAGGCAACCAGCGAGACAATCCATGCCCAGCCAATCCACGGTACCAATCGCTTTCCAGCCACGATTCCCGTCCTGTTCCGGTTGGCGGCGAGGCTACACCCTTTTCAGCCCGCGATTGAAACCCTCGATGTAGCCGTTGTCCATCGACCGAGCCGCTGCTCGAGTGGCGCGGGCTGACGCCGGAGAACCCCGTCGGACGGCGATGACGCGCGGGTCGTGATAGGGTCCGCCGGATGCGGAGGGTCCTGGCTGCCGTCGCTCTCTCGTTCGCGGCGACGGCTGCCACACCGCACGACGAGATCGCGTCGCTGTTGAACGAGTTTCTCACCAGAGTCGACGACATTGCGATGCACGAGCGTTTCTGGGCCGACGATCTCGTCTACGTCAGCGCCAAGGGCGAGGTACGCAGCAAGGCCAACATCCTCGAGTCGATGCGCGCTGGCGACACGCCCGGCGTTCGCGACAGGAAGCCCGGAGAGCCGAAGACGACGTACTCCGCACAAGAGGTGAAGGTCCGTCCGCTCTGTGCCGGCGTTGCCATGCTCAACATCCGCCTCGTCCAGCACGTCGGCGACAAGACGAACTACTTTCGTAACAGCGGCGCGTTCGTGAAGCGCGACGGCCGGTGGCAGGTCGTGAGCTGGCAGGCGACGCGTGAAGAACCGCCCTCGAGCCATTGACGCCAGCAGTGCTCAAAGCGGGCGCGACTCGAGTGCCTTGAGGACCGCGCGGGTGCGCTCGCGGAGGCCGAACTTGGCCAGGATGCTGGAGACGTGATTCTTGATCGAGCCTTCGGCCGTTTCGAGCGCGTGGGTCTCCTTCTTGCTGTATCCGCCTGCCATCAGACGCACGATTTCGGAATCCGGAAGACATCGGACACCCTGCTGCTGCAGGTCGACGAGCCCGACGCCCTCCACCGTCGACTGGCAGACGCTGGGGCAAGAGTGAACTAGCGGTCCTTTGCGTCCGGACGTGCCTCCCGCAACCGCTCGCGCATGGCCATGGGATCCCGACCCACGCGCCCGGGGTGAATCATGCGCATCGACTGCAGATGGATCGCGCTCCTCCTCTTGGCCGCCTGCGCCGGCATGCGGGATCCGGAGACCGGATCCAACGATTCCGGTTCCTCCGGTCTATTGACGATCACCGCGAGCGCCGACGAAGTCACCGTGGGTGACTCCCCGGTGACCCTGACGGCGGCGCCGGGCGAGGCGAGTTGGAGCCTGCTCGGGCCCGGTAAGCTGTCGGGGGTGACGGGACAGACGACGCAGTATCTGCCGCCCGACAGCCTCGACCTGACCGAGAGCGTGACCGTGACTGCGTCGCGCGGGAGCGACAAGGCGCGCGCCGTCCTGAAGGTACACCCTCGCCTCTCTTATCCCGTTGGACGCCGTCCGGTGGCGATCGGTTTCGACGGCGCCCGGCTCTGGGTCGCGGGCGCCTGGGACTTGGACGTCCTGATCCTCCGCCCGTCGGATGCGGCGCCGCTGGGTCGAGTCGTGGTCAATCACGGTGTCGGCGCGCTCGTATTCGACGGGACGAACATGTGGACCATCAACCCCGGAGCCGATTCCGTCACGAAGCTCCGCGCCGCAGACGGCGCGAATCTGGGAACGTTCCCTGTCGGGAACCAGCCAATCGCCGGCGCCTTCGACGGAACGAATCTCTGGGTCACGAATCGCGGAGACCGGACGGTCACGAAGCTGCGAGCCTCGGACGGAGCCATCCTAGGCACCTTCCCCGTCCCCGGGGGACCGGCGGGGATCGCGTTCGATGGAAAGAACCTCTGGGTCGCCAATCACGACCGGCCACCACCCGGGGGCGCCGGCGAGACTGTCACTTGCGTGCGGCCCAGCGACGGAGCCAACCTGGGGAACGTCTACGTGGGGCCTGCGCCGTGGTTCGTGATCGCCGACGGCTCCGAGCTCTGGGTGACGAGCCTTTACGCCGGCCTGGTCACGCAGCTCGACACCACCTCGGGCGGGCTCTTGCAGACCGGAAGGATCGGCAACGGCGCCAACGTCCAGGGCATGACGGTCGCCCGCGGGTCCCTCTGGTTCGGCTTGGTGCCTGGCTCGGTCGTCAAGGTGAATCCGGCGAACCTGTCACAGCAGGCCTCCTTCACGATCAAAGGGCCGTCGGCGTTCGCTTTCGACGGCACGCGCCTGTGGATCGGGAGCCTGGACGGGAACTCGCTGACGCCGCTCTGACCGGCTACTCGTCCTCGTCGTCTGTGAGCCGGGGCGCGTCGTCGTCGATCGAGGCGGAAAAGATCCGGATGCTGGCCACGCCGCATCTGATCCAGATTGACACCGGATTCACCGGAGACTTCCCGCTGCTGCTCTCGAACAACGCGTCGACCGGCGGTACCTGCTTCGTTGACTCCGGCGGTCCGAATTACCTCGGGAGCAGCAACGTCATCGCTGTCACCTCGTTCGGGCTCAACGGGTCGCGCGGCGGCACCGGGGGAGTGTTCCGCCTCGACCGGCAGAACGTCCTCGATTTCGTGTCGCAGTATCTGAAATAAACGGAACCGTCCAGCGCGATGGGCGCGGCGTCAAGCGGTGCCGCGCCATGCCTCGAGCTTCGGTAGCAGGCCGATCTGCCGAACCACACCTAGATAAGTGGCGTCCCCACGGAGATTCGAAATTCACCAGGCACTTCCACGGAACTCAGCGATGACACACGCGATTTGACCCCGTCGGGGGCAAAGGCGGGGGAACAAGGTTCCTTGCATCCTCCCGAGGGCAGCCGGCTGTCCATCACGCGTTCGACTTCCGCTCAACGATGCGGACGTCCAGGTGTCCACCAAGCGCGCGCGACCTTCTCGAGAAAGTCCAGCCTCGGGACCACCTTGCCGCTCTCGAGCCGCGCGATGTTCGGTTGCTTTTCTCACGAAGTCCCTTCACCTTTCGTGCGAGCTGCAGCCGATCGAACTCAGCCGGAACTCGGGATCCTTCGCGCGCTGATCTCCGATGAACTCGTCGAGGCTGCGCCTGGTGTGAGGATTCTTCTTCTTTGCCATGTCGCCTCCGTTGGCCCCTCAGGGCCTCTTCCCCGTGACCTCTCGGAACCGCAGCTCGGCGGTCTCCACGTCTCCCTGCTTCCAGCCGGATGGCGATCTCATGTACGCGCCCGGCGTGCGGTGGACGGCGGCGCGGCACAAGATTCCGTTGCTCGCGGTGATGCACAACAACCGCGGCTACCACCAGGAAGTCATGCACGTGCAGCGCATGTCGAACTTCCGCAATCGCGTCGTCAACACCGGCAAGGACATGGGCCCGGTCGGCACCGGCATCCACAATCCGGACATCGACTATCGCAAGCTCGCCGAGTCGATGGGCTGGTGGGCGAAAGGCCCGATCAAGAACCCGTCCGAGCTCGGTCCCGCGCTCAAGGAAGCGGTCGCGATGGCCCACGTACGTGAGGCACGGCTGCTGGCAGTGCCATGGCTTCGACGGCCAGGGCAGCATCGCAGGTTCGAAGATTGCGCCGAATCCGCTGCCCTTCGAGGCGTTCTCCGACTTCGTGCGCACCACCGGCGGCGCGATGCCGCCCTATCAAAAGGCGATCCTGTCGGACGAAGACCTCGCCGACATCTACGCCTATCTGCAGTCGGTGCCGAAGGCGCGGGACCCGAAGACGATCCCACTGCTCAATCCGTAGGCGCAAAGCGCTTTCGATAGCAGGCGGTAGACGTGGACGCGGCGCACCTTGCCGGCGCGAGCGTCGAGGCATGCCCGGCACCCGAGATGGACTCGTGAAGTTCGAATTGAGAAGCGCTCGCGTCCATCGCTCACATGGGTTTGTCGCCGGGAACCCCCCACTGCTGCAGCCGGACGACTCCGTTCGAGCTTTGCAAGATGTACCAGTTCCCCTCCTGCGGTCTCCACACGACCAAGTCTGTCCGGCCGTCACCGTCATGATCGCCCGGTACTGGCACATCGCCTGAGAGTCCCCATTGCTGGACGGGAGTCGCTCCGTTGGAGCTATTGATGATCCACCAGGTGCCATCCGACGGTCTCCAGATCGCAAAATCAGTTTTGCCGTCGCCGTCGTAGTCCCCAGGTACGGGGATGTCGCCACGCACACCCCACTGCTGCACGCGACCGCGCCCGGTCGAGCTGTCGATGACCCACCAGGTCCCGTCCGACGGTCGCCAGATCGCAAAATCGGTCTTGCCGTCGCCGTCGTAGTCGCCCGGCACCGGAACGTCTCCTGGCACTCCCCACTGCTGCACGCGACCGCGGCCGCTCGAGCTATCGATCACCCACCAGTTCCCATCGGATGGACGCCAGATGGCGAAATCGGTCTTGCCATCCCCGTCGTAATCACCCGGGACCGCGACATCGCCCGACAGGCCCCACTGCTGGACGCGACTCCTGCCGCTGGAGCTGTCGATGACCCACCACGTTCCGTCCGAAGGACGCCAGATGGCGAAGTCCGTCCGGCCGTCGCCGTCGTAGTCGCCGGAAGCGGGGACGTCCCCCGAGAGGCCCCATTGCTGGACGCGTGGAGTCAACCTGGCACTGTCGAGGATCCACCAGGTGCCGTCGTTCGGTCGCCAGATCGCGAAGTCGCTCTCCCGGTGACCCTCGAAATCATTCGAGCTGACCTTGAGCGCGTTCCGGTGGATGAAGGCGGCCGCGCGCGTGTTTGTCACGGGAATGTCGTCGGGGATCCCCCATTGCTGGATGCGCATGCCCGTGCCGCTGCCGATGATCCACCAATTGCCGTCGGTCGGCCTCCAGATCGCGACGTCGGTCCTGCCGTCGCCGTCGTAGTCACCAGGCACCGGAATGTCGCCTTCCACTCCCCACTGCTGGATCGTTTGCGCTCCGGTGGAACTGCTCAGGACGATCCAATTGCCGTCCGCCGGACGCCAGACCGCGAGGTCCGTCCTCCCGTCGCCGTCGTAGTCGCCGGGAACCGGCACGTCACCCGGTATGCCGAGGCGCCGTACGTCTGTCGCCCCGGTCGAGCTATTCACGATCCAGAAATCCCCGGCACTCGGGCGCCAGATCGCGAAGTCCGTCTTGCCGTCGCCGTCATAGTCCCCGGGCACCGGGATGTCTCCGGGAAGCCCCCACTGCCGGACGGTGGCGATACGCGTAGCGTTGCTCATCACCCACCATTCGCCGGTCGCGGGACGCCAGATGGCGAAATCGGTCCTCCCGTCGCCGTCGTAATCGCCCGGGACCGGTATGTCGCCCGGGACGCCCCACTGCACCACGTCCGAAAAGGGATACCCGATGCTGCTGGGGACGAAGTACCAGTTCCCCTCGGCAGGCCGCCACACCGCGAAATCCGTGATCCCGTCATTGTCGTAATCTCCGGGGACCGGTATGTCGCCGGGTAGACCCCACTGCTGCGTGAACGAGGCGCCGGTCGCGTTGTCCATGATCCACCAGGTCCCGTCCGTCGGTCGCCAGATGGCGAAGTCGCTTCGCCCGTCCGCGTTGTAATCGCCCGATTTGACGATCGACGCAGCGGGATTTCGCACCAGGGACGGCGCGCCGATGCAAGCCGCTAGATCGTCGCGCGCTGTCTCCAGGTTCGTGGTGTACGCCGTGGGCGCGGCGGGATCGGGATAGTTGCTGGCGTGGTAGGTGCTTCCGGAATTGCTGGCGTTCATCGGGAAGACGCTTAGCGCGTTCCGCCGCGCGCGTGCAGGATCCTTCTGCGCGCACATCCGGAGGTATTCGTAGTCCTCGAGTCCCTCGCGAAGCATCTTAAGGCGATAGCTGGCGACGGGCTCATGCGAGCTGCCGCCGATCGTTGCGGGCGTGCCAGCGTATACGAACGTCCCGTCGCCGTTCCCCGTCGACCCCGAGAGGCCGCCGGTGTTCCACGCCGTGCCGATTAGTTGCGCGACATCGAAGTACATCATTCCTGAAGGAGCGTTGTCCGGATTGTAGATGAAGTGCATCCATGGTTCCGCCCGGTTCTGCACGCCGATTGCGTCGACGACGAAGCTGATCCAGTTGACATGGGTGGGATCGCCGCACCCGTTCGAAGTTGAGCAGCTCTGATAGCCCCAGCGATACCTGTTAGGTCGTCCTAGGAACGATCCATAGGTCGGCGCGAGGTTCCCGGTTTGCGGCTTGTCGAGCTGGTCCCAGAGTGGAATCAGGATGTCGAGGAAGTTGCCGCCGCCATGCACTTGAACGAAGTTCGTGTAGTCCGAGAGCTGCGCGTTCGCGCTCGTGCGAAAGTTCGGGAAGGCGGCCTGGATGATGTTCGCTCGCGCGGCGGTCATGTCCCAAGTCGTGAGCCTGCCGACCTGCGGCTCGTCCCCGGTGTAGTCGAACATGATCGGAAACCACGCTTGTCCCATCGCGTACTGCCCCCAGTTACGTGCCTTGTCGCGCTTGACGGAATCCGTGTCACGGGCGTTGAACCACGGGTAGATCAAGCTTGTGGCCCTGGCGCCGGCGAGCTGGCGCGCGTTGCCGTCCGTGCCGTTGATGAGACCTGCATAGTCGCGCGTGAAGCGCGCTTCGACGTTGGCGTAGTCGAGCGATCCGACGGTGTTGCTGTCGTCCGGCAGGCGGATCGTTATGCGATGGTCGAGCAGGAACCGACCATAGAAACGGCTCCAGAAGTGGAATGAATCCACCGTTGCGCACGAGGTGCCTCCGGCATGAGCGGCGCAGGTCGCGTCCACCGAAAAGCCGAAGAACGACGGCAAGGAGCTCGTCGAAGAAAGCCGGAACGGACGCACCGTGAGGCCGATTGCGACCGAGCCGCTGAACGGCGTTCCATCCGGGAAGGATCCCGACACGTTCACCGACCCGCTGTAGTGCGCGGCGGCGGTCCCGTCCGGAACGTGCACGTCTACGAGAACGACACGGTTCTCGTTCGCGGGTACCGCGAACGGGAAGGCGCTCCTGGTCTCCGTCGTGACTGCTTCCCGCCATCCGTTCGGTTGGCATCCGGCGGTTCCGGCCGAGCAGGGCGAGGCCGTCGTTGTGGTTTCCTGAGCAGGGATGAGCGGGTCGGGGTAGGGAATTGGATTCGTCGCGCTCGCTCCGACGGCGCCCTCGTTGTTCGTCGGGGCAGTGAGGTTGACGAGCTCCTCGCGATATAGCCGAATCGAATCGGCGGGGATTGTGGATGTCGTTCCGTCGCGGGTCAGCACGGGTTTATCGACCCTCAATCCCACGAGCCCGGTCGCACCACCGGAAACGACGACCTGGAGCGCCTCGAACTCGTTCTGCGCGGCCTTGAGCTGCGCGCAGCTCGTCACCGCCGGCGGCGCAGCCCTGGGCAACACCTTGAGTGAAGAGCACACAACGGTCACGGACGCGCCGCGAGCCGCACCGGCTGCGAAAGCCGCCAGAGCAATTGCCAACACGCACTTGTTCGTCATTGATCCCCTCCCGGTGAAGGCGAGGGGTGCAGTACCGCGAGCAAGCGAGCCCTCGCGCAGGAGGAGTCGTCATGCTGACCGGTACTCGACGTTCAAACACTGCGCGTGTGCGGACGTGAACGGCGAGACGCGATTGAATCAATTCGCAGTCGGCGCCTGCAAAAGTGCGCGATCTACGCCATCGTCAGATTGTGCGCGCGGCGTGCCATCGCCGCGGTGTTCGTTACCGGAACGGCGCGTCGGGACTTCGTGCACGCACGTGTGACGCGAGACGTGCCTACCGCTGCGGCGTCGACATGCCCCACCGCACCACGGTGTGCCGCTCGATCCAGCGGAACAGAAGGTTCTCGACCACGAGGTCGATCAGCACCACCGTCACGAGGCCAGCGAAGACCAGCTCCGTGTTCATCTCAGAAGCGGTTCCCGCCGTGCTCGCGTTCGTGTTGCTCGCTGGCGAGGCGGGGCTTCGGCGAGACGAGATCATCGCATTCGATCTGACCGATGCCGACTTCAGGCGCGGCCAACTCACTATCGCCCGATCCGACTGGTGCGGCCAGATTGGTACGACCAAGGGAGGCAAGACGCGACGGGTCCCGATGACCACGCGTCTCACTGCGGCCCTGCAGGCGATCAGGCACCTTCGAGGGCCGAGGATGCTCTACCACCGCAACGCGGGGCCGGTGAGCGAGAACGCCCTGCGGAACTGGATGGAACGCGCGGAGCGAGCCGGTGGCCTTGCCGTGACCGGCCACATCCACCAGCTGCGACACACCTTCTGCTCGCATCTCGCGATGCGTGGAGCCCCGGCGAAAGCGACTCAAGAGTTGGCCGGCCATGCGGACCTCTCGACCACGATGCGCTACATGCACTTGTCGCCAGCGTCGCTCAACCAGGCGATCCGGTTGCTCGAGCAGCGCGGTCCGATCGGGGGCAACAGCGGGACAACCAAGGCTGAAGAGAAACAGAACTGAAGGCCTGGGCCTCTAGACGATGGGGACGTCGAGCGCGCCCGTTTAGCACAACTACTGACCGCTGTGCACAGCTCCGAGCTGCACCACTTCGAACGCGCTCGCGGGGACCGTCTTCAGCTGATCGAGATCGGTGATCGACCAGCGTGAATCCTGAGCGCCAGCCACCGACCAGAACTGGCCACCTGCGCTGTCCGTGACGAACATGCCGTACCTCTGCAGGGCGCGAAGGATCACCAGCGAGGCTCCGTTGAATCGGGAAAGATCGAAATCCGCCCGCAGCCGGGCGCGCAGGCCCATCGGCGGCGCGTAAGTCGCGTTGGTGCTGCCCGACGAGTGCGTTGCCGGCGCGACGTACGCGTGCGCGGTTCCGCCCGCGATGAACGCGAGCGCGTGCCGGATCTCGCCTTGATCGACCGCCTCGTCGTAGCGCGCCAGCCCGGGAAGAATGGGCAGGCCGGCAGCGGTCGCCGACGTCCATCCGTCGGGTCGCGGTGCGCCCGAAGCCAGATCGAAGATCGCGCCAGAGTCGGCGTGGAATCCGGAACCGGAAGCGTAGGTGTTGTACGTCTCGTAGATCCTGCACTCGTCGCGGACGAGGACGGTCGCGTGTCGATCCTCGTTCGCCTGGATGGGAAGGTCTCGCGGAAACGGATAAGGACCAGGCTCGCTCTGCGACGCATAGAGGAACGACATCGGCACACGCGCCTGATCCGCGGGGACGACGACGAACGGCTGGCCATACTGCCCGCCGAAGTCGGGCTGCAGATACAGCGAAGAGGCGCCCATGAACGCAAGGTAGTCGGCGGAGTGCGAATCGACCGGCTCTGATGACACGTCGCGGTTCCACGCGTTGTCGGGAGGAAACACCGGGCAACCCGCGAGCGTCGGACCGCGAGACACCACGCCAGCGTCCGCCTGCGGGACGCCGCCGTCCTCTGGCGGGACCACGGAAGCGTCGGGAGACGCGACGGAACCGGCGTCACCGGGCGAGCGAGCCATAGGCCCCCCGCACGCGGAGAGGGCGAGCAGAGCCCAACCAATGCGCATCTACAAATTCAAATATCGGCCGACGTCGATTTCAACCCGTTCGCAGGGCGTGCATGGGATCGACGGCGCCTGCTCGCCTGGCCGCGATCCAGCTCGCCACGAACGCCACGGCGATGAGCAGCGACGGAGCGGCGATGAAGCTCGTGGCGTCCGTCGCAACGAGACCAGGCACGATCGCCGGCAACGCCCGCGCAGCTCCCACGGAGAGCACCGCTCCAACGGCGAGGCCTCCCAGCGAGAGTCGCAGCCCCTCACCGATCACCATGCGCACCACGCGACCCGCGGTCGCTCCGAGCGCGAGCCGGACTCCGATTTCGCGGCGCCGCTGCATCACCGACCATGCCAGCAGTCCGTACAGACCGGTCGCCGCCAGCAACAGTGCCGCTCCGGCAAACAACGCCATCACCAGCGTCTGGAACCGCCGTGGCGCCAGGGCTGCGCCCACGACTTCGTCGAAGGGACGCACGTCAGCGGCGACGTTCGCGTCCACCTCCCGGATGGCTTCGCGCAAGGCGGAAGCCGCAAGCCCCGGCGCACGCAGGGCGACGAACGATCGCGACGTGAAGTAGGGGACGGCGTCCGGCGCAAGCTGCGCCACAGGCATGTACAACGTCGGCAGCGGCTCCTCGTCGAGGGCGAAATGGCGGACTTCGCCCACCACACCGACGATCTCCACGTCGCGGCCGTCGTCGAATACGAGGTGCGTACCGAGCGGGTCCAAGCCGCCGAGGTACTTGCGGACCAGCGCCGCGTCGGCGATGGCCACCTTCCGTCCCCGCGCGTCGTCTCCGGAATCGAAGTGGCGCCCCGAGAGCAGGGGAATCCCGAGCGCTGCGATCCAGCCCGGCGAAGACCAGCGCGTCTGCGCCGCGGGAGCCTCGGCGGCGGTCAGGGGCGGCCGGCCGACGACGGCGAAGTCGGCTCGCACATTGAGGCCCGTCAGCGGCAGCACCTGGCCGATTCCGGCGCCTCGGGCACCTGGAAGCGTTTCGAGGCGGGACAGGAGGCGCTCCGCGAAGCGCTGTACGTCGGCCGCGCTCGCGTATCCCTCCCGAGGCAGCGAGATGCGCGCCGTGAGGACGCCCTCGGGACGGAAGCCAGGCTCGGCACCCTGCAAGCGGACGAAGCCGCGACCGAGAAGTGCTGCCACGGTCAGCAGCAGTCCGGTGAGGGCGACCTCGACGAGCACCGCTGCTCGCCGTGCACGCGCGGCGGTGTGCGACCCGATCCCTTCGGCGAGAGCCTCGCGGGCGTCGCCCCGACCTGCCTGAAGCGCGGGCGCAAGCGCTGCGGCCAGCGCCACCAGCACGGAGACCAGGAGCGCGCCGGCAGCCACCCAGGGATCGACTCCAGCATGCGAAGCGCGCGGCAGGTCGCGCGGCCCTAGCTGGACGAGCACGGCGATGAGCCACCGCGCGAGGCCGATGCCGAGAATGCCACCGGCCGCGGCGACCAATGCAGTCTCGACCAACACCTCGCTGGCGAGCTGCAGCGGCCGTGCCCCCAGCGCCGCACGCACGGCAAACTCCTCGCGGCGGGAAGCGCCCCGCGCCAGCAACAGTCCGGCGAGATTCGCGCAGCCGGCCAACACCAGGAGCCCCACGCCGCCCGCGAGCAACCACAGTGGACGCCGCACGGCGCCCACGAGCTCGTCGACGAAGGCGTACGCGCGAGGTGGCGCCGTCTTCACCGCCTCGGCGTACTCCGCCTTGAGGCGCTGTTGCGTAGCCTTCAGCTCCGCCTGGAGGGACACCCGGGTGGCGGCGGGCCGAAGGCGTCCGAACGCGCGAATGAAGTTGTTTCCGCGCTGCGCGCGGCGCGGGTCACTGCGCAGATCGAAGGGGACCCACACCTGGGCGTCGAAGTTCGGCAAGACCCACTGAGGCGGCAGCACGCCGACGATCTCGTAGGGATCGCCGTTGAGCGTCAGCGTTTGTCCGACTGCGCGCGGGTCCGCGCCAAACCGGCGCCTCCAGAGATCGTGGGAGAGGACCACCACCCTGCGCTGCTCGTCGGCGGAATCGAAGGCGCGCCCAGCCACGGGGGTGAAGCCGAGGACGGTCATCCCGTTCGCGGACATTCTCGCTCCCTGCACGCGCTCCGGCTCTCCCCTTCCTGAGAGCGTCGTGTCCCATTGGGCGCACGCGACGAGATCCGCTCCCCGGGTGGCGGCGACGTGGTCCAGGAACTCCGGGACGGAGAAGAACGCCTTGTCGCGGTCGACGCGGCTCGCCCAGATCCAGACCAGCTGGTCTGCATCGCGAAAGGGCAGCGGCCGCAGCACGACAGCCTCGAGCAGTCCGCCAATCGAGGCAGCGGCGCCGATCGACATCGCCAGGAGCGCCATCGCCGTTGCGCTGAACGCCGGCGCGGCACGGAGCCGGCGTACCGCCTGCCGCAGCATGAAGCTACTGTATCATGGGTGATACAGTAGAATCATCACGCGGTGAGACGCGCCGTCTCGTCCTTCTTCCCGAAGATCCGCGCCCCGAGCACCCCGAGCTCGTAGCAGATCATCATCGGGAGGGCCATCAGCGCCAGGTTGAACGGATCGCCCGTGGGCGTGACGAAGGCGGCGATGATCACGTTCAGGATGATCGCGTGCCGCCGGTACTTGCTGAGGAACTTGTAGTCCACCACGCCCATCATCGCGAGGAGCGTGAGGATCATCGGGAGCTCGAAGATGATGCCGAAGGCGAGCACCAGGAGCATCACCAGACCGAGCTGCTGGTCCATCATCAGCACCGGCGTGATGTTCGGACCCGTGTTCTTGATCAGGAAATCGAACGTCGGCGGCAGAATGACCACGTAGCAGAAGACGGCGCCACCCAGGAAGAAGAGGGTCGCTGCGACCACGAACGGGACGATCTTGCGCCGCTCGCGGCGGTATAGGCCCGGGGCGACGAACAACCAGATCTGCCAGAAGATGAAGGGCGAGGCGACGAACAGTCCGGCATACAGGCCGACCTTCAGGTAGATGAGAAAAGGCTCTATGGAGGACGCGAAGTGCAGCGCCTTCTCTCCCTCGGGGAGCGCCGCGAAGACCGGCAGCATGAGGAAGTGGAAGATCTGCTGCGACCAGTAGTACGAAGCGGCGAAGCCGAGCAGCAGCCAGATCAGCGCCCACTTGAGCCGCTTGCGCAGCTCCATGAGGTGATCGCGCAGCGAGAGCTGAACGTCGTCTTCCGGTCCTGCGCTGGCGGCTGCGGGCTTGGGCAGCAGTGCCGGGCTCACGCCTTGGGCTCCGGTGCGGGAGCCGGCGGCGGCGATTCCGGTTGCCGCGGCACGGCGCCCTCGGGAGCGACGAGCTTGAGCTGCGATTCCGCTGCGGCACGACGCGCGGCGGCGCGAGCGGCGCCCGGGTCATCCGCGGGATTCGTCGGAGCGGCAGGCAGCTCCGCCGGCTTCGCGCCTTCTTCCGCTTTCGGCGCATCGGGCACCGGCGCGATCATCTTCTGCGGCTGCTGGTCGAGATCGATCCGCGCGATCTCGGACTCGAACTGTCCCTTGATGTCGTCCGTCGCCTTGCGCAGCTCGCGGAGGCCTTTGCCCAGCGACCGCGCGAGCGACGGCAGTTGATCCGGCCCCAGCAGCAGAAGCGCAAGGGCGAGGATGATGATGACCTCGGTCATCGAGAGGCCGCCGAGCATGGGCCCTTTCTAACACCTCGCGCGCGCCACTGCGCGCGTTCGAGACGTAAGCCGGGGGCTTAAAACCCTAGAGGCCGCCTTTCAGCATCTGGTCCGCCGCCTGCGCCGCGTTGGGCGCCTGCTGCGGCTGCTGCGGCTGGCCGGGCGCAGTCGCGATTGCTCCGCTCTCATCCGGTGGCTCGCTCCCTTTCAGATACGCCTCCAGCACCGGTTGCCGTGTGTCCGCGGTCGCGCGCTTTCCCGTGTCGCCGTCGATGTTCACCCAGACGATCTTCTCGTTCGGCGTCTCGAAATCGCCCTGGGGGACGCCCTTGAGCGCCTTCGTCATGTAGTCGAGCCAGATCGGCAACGCGTAGTGACCGCCGGTGGCGTACTTGTCCATCGGCGTTTCGTAGGTGTCGTAGCCCACCCAGACGCCGGTCACGAGGTCCCGCGTGTATCCGAGGAACCAGGCATCGAACAGGTCGTTGGTCGTACCCGTCTTGCCGGCCACGGGCTTTGCGAGCGCCGCCGCGCGGCCGCCGGTACCGGGCGGCTTGCATACTTCGGTCATCAACTGCTGCATGAGGAAGGCCGTCTCCGGCGCCATCACCTGGTCCGGCACCTCGAACAGCTTCGCGTAGCCGGCGGCGACGCGGTCGTCGAGCTCCGTCCACGGATCGTAGAACGAGCTGTGGTCCTCGAGGATGCGGCCGTCGCGATCGAGCACGCGGCGCAGGTAGATCATCTTCGCCTTCTTCCCCATCCGGTTCAGCGTGGCAAAGACTCCGGTGAGCTCGGACGGATACACGCACGAGGACCCCAGCGCCATCGAGAGGTCCTCGTTGATCTTGGTGCTGAGGCCCAGCTTGTGCCCCCAGGCCGCTGCGGCCTTGACGCCTACCGCCTGCAGCGTGCGGATGGCCGGTGTGTTCATCGAATGGATCAGTGCCTGCCTCACCGGCACCTCGCCCTTGAATTCCTCCTCGTAGTTCTGCGGCTTCCAGCGGCGCCCGGTGGAGTCGTCGTCGGTGACGATGGGTGCATCGAGGAGGATGGTCGAAGCGGTGAACCCCTGCTGCTCGATGGCCGCGCTGTAGATCACCGGCTTGAAGGCAGACCCTGGCTGGCGGCAGGCCTGGAAGGCACGGTTGAACTCGCTCTTCTCGAAGTCGTAGCCCCCGATCATCGCCACCACGTACCCGCTGTTCGGGTCGGTGCTGATCAAGGCGCCCTGGAGCTTGGGGTCCTGCTCCAGCGCCCACACGCCTTTCGTCTCCGTGGCGCGCACCAACACCACGTCGCCGGAGGAGAGCACCGGGCGCAGCGTAGTGATCTTCGTGTACTCGGAATTCAACTCCGGATTCGGCTTGCGCGCCCAGGCCGCCTGCTCCAGCGGAATCACGCCCTCCTCGGCGCCGATGCGGACCTTGACGGACTCTTTCTCCACCGAGGTGACGAGCGCCGCGATGACTTCGTCGCGCTTTCCGTCGCCTTCGAGGAACGCCTGCTCCTTCTTGCTGAAGTCGTCCCAGTCCTTCTTCTTCAGCTGCATCAGCGGCCCGCGGAAACCCTGCCGCTTGTCCGCCTCGATCACTCCCTTGATCGTCGCCGCCACCGCGTCGTGCTCGCGCTCGAGGTCGACGGTCGCATAGACCTTGAGACCTTCGTCGAGCAGGCGGTCGTTGCCGTACCGGGCCACCAGATCGCGGCGGATGTGCTCGGTGACGTACGGCGCGGTCTCGCGGAAGATGTCCTGCACCGGGTACACCTGGATGGGAGCGTCCTCCGCTTCCTTCCGCTCCTGCGCGGTGATCATCCCCTCTTCGAACATCCGCCGCAGCACGTACATCCTGCGCGCCTTCGAGCGCTCCGGATGCGCGAACGGCGAGTACTTGCTCGGCGCCTGCGGCAGCCCGGCGATCAGCGAAATCTCCGGCAGCGACAGCTCCCAGACGTTCTTGCGGAAGTAGTTCTCCGCCGCGGCCTGCACTCCGTAGCTGTGGTGACCGAAGTACACCTCGTTCAGGTACAGCCAGAGGATGTGCTCCTTGTCGAAGTTGTTCTCCAGCCGCCGGGTGAGGATGAACTCGCGCGCCTTGCGCCGGACGCCTGGCCAGCCGGAACGGATGCGGACGCTCTCCTCGCCCTCGACGGAGGCCATGATCGCCTTGGCCGTCTGCTGCGAGAGCGTCGAGCCGCCGACGGTCCGGGCGTGGCGCACGTACGTCTGGTAGATGCCTCGCATCAGCCCGGTGAAGCTGACACCGCCGTGCTCGAAGAAGTCCTTGTCCTCGCTGGCGATGACCGCCTGCTTGAGGCGCTTGGGAATCCGGTCGTAGGGAACCACTACCCGGCGCTCGTTGTAGAACTCGCCGATCATCTGCTCGTCGCCGCTCCAGATGGTGGTGACGATTGGCGGGCGGTAATGGCGTGCCCACTCGATGGAAGGCAGCCCCCGCGCCAGCCAGATGTAGAGCCCGAGAAGGGCCATGCCGGCCAGGCCGGCGAGGATCCCCAGCGGAATGGCGATCAGGACCCACAGCTTCTTGCGACCGGGACCGCGATCGGCGACCAGGCGGTCGTAGATGCGGCGGCGAAGAGGGGACGGTTCGTTGAGCATCGGTCGGTCCTACGGCGGAACATCAGAACCGGGGCGGTTCATCCTGGCAAGTTGCTGTCGGGCGTTCGCTTGCTGAATCCGACGACGGAAGCGTGTGTTTTCCATTGGATTTGGGCGCGGGGCAGACTTTCGGCCAGATCCTGGGGCAGCGGCGACTCGAACACCAGCCGCTTTTTCGTCACCGGGTGCGCCAGCGCCAGTCGGGTACTGTGGAGAAACATGCGCCGCAGTCCCCACTGCCGCTGCGCGATCCGGTTGAAGGGGAAATCGCCGTATTTCGTGTCGCCCACCACCGGGTGGCCGATGGCCTCCAGATGACGCCGGATCTGGTGGGTGCGTCCCGTCTCGATGGTGAGCTCGAGCAAGGTCGCTTCCGCGCCGCCGGCGAGCTTCTTCCAGCGCGTCAGCGCCGACTGGAGATTGACGCCGCGCTGCTGCTTCGAGGCGTACGTCTGCTGGTGCTCGGCAAGACGCAGATCGATGCTCCCTTCCTGCCGCTGGAAGCGCCCTTTCGCGAGCGCCAGATAGGTCTTGTCCGCCTCACCCGCCGTGAACATCTCCGTCATCCGCACCATCGCTTGCCGCGTCTTCGCCACCACCACCACGCCGCTCGTCTCGCGGTCGAGGCGATGCGCGGGGCTCGGCTTGAACTCGCCCTCCGGCGTGACCCGCCCCTGCCGCGCGAGATAGGCCCGGACCTGGTCGACGAGCGTCTCGCCCGTGATGCCGGATCCCGCATGGATGGCGAGGCCCGCGGGCTTGTCGACAGCCAGGATGTGCTCGTCCTCGTAGAGCACCTTGAAGTCCTGCCCGACCGCCTCGATGGGTCGCGCCGGAGGTGGCTCCGTCGGCTTGAGCACGTGGACGGTGATCTCGTCGCCCGGCTTGAGCAGCTGCGCGATGGCCGCCCGAGCGCCGTTCACGCGCACCTTCTTCGTCCGCACCAGCTTGTACAGATGGCTGAGCGGCAGGTTCTCGAGACGCTTGCGGAGGAACTTGTCCAGCCTCTGGCCGGCGGCGTCCGCGCTGACCTTGAAGTCCACCTTCATTTCGGCTGGCTCTCGGAGAAGCGGGACACCCTCCAGGTGCCATCCTGCTGGCGCGACAGCGTCACCGTGGCGCCGCGCTGCAGGGTGCCGCCGCCCTGCGGCCGGATGTCCAGCTCGTAATTGGCGACGCGCTCGGCGTCGTCGCCGGTCAGGGCCTTGCGCGAGTAATAGACGCGCACCGGCCGCAGCTGCATCCCGGGGTTGCCCAGACGCGCTTCGCGCGTGAGCTTCAGCTCGTCTTTCAGTCGGAGTGACGCGACGCCGGTGGTGAGCGGGAGGGCTCCGTCCTGATCAGATTCGACGTAGTAGCGGTCGACGAACTTGTCCGCGACGGAGGCCGGGTCCTTCATTCCGCCGCAGCCGAGGAGCACCAGCGAAAGAACGAAGGGTCCGCCGTGCAAGCACTTGCGGCGCATCGGCATTCGATCTTATCAGCGAGCGCAGGAGGCAGCTTGGCAAAGATCTACACCCGGCGCGGCGATGACGGATCGACGGGCCTCTTCGGAGGACCTCGGGTCCGCAAGGACGACCTGCGCGTTGCCGCGTACGGCGACGTCGACGAGCTCAACTCCGCGCTCGGCGTCGCGCGAGAGGAAGTGCCGGAAGGCGACCTGCGCGCGCTGATCGACTCCTTCCAGAGCGAGCTGTTTACGCTGGGGGCCCAGCTCGCCACGCCCGACACCGAGGCCGCGCCGAAGGAAATCCCGCGGATCACCGCGCAGAACGTCGCGCGGCTCGAGTCCGAGATCGATCGGCTGACCGAAGAGCTTCCTCCGATGAAGACCTTCATCCTCCCCGGTGGCTCGCGCCCCGGCGCTGTGCTCCACCTGTGTCGAACGATCTGCCGCCGCGGGGAACGAAAGGTGGTCGAGCTCGCCGAGTCCGGTCCCGTCCCGCCGGAGGCACTCGCCTATCTGAACCGGCTCTCCGACCTGCTGTTCGTGATGGCCCGCGCCGCCAACCTGCGCGCGGGGGGGCGCGAGATCCCCTGGGTCCCCACGAGATGAAGCTGTTCGAGCTCGCCGAGCTGCGCAGGCGCGGATCGGTTCGTTTCTCTCTCGGCCTGGGGCGCGAAGGATTCGCGGTGCTGGACGCGACGGGAACGGTCCGCGCCTACCTCAACATCTGTCCCCATCGCGCCCAGCCGGTCGACGTCGGCGATGGCCGTCTCTGGCTTGATTCGGGAGAGATCGAATGCCAGGCGCACGGCGCGCGTTTCGATCCGTCGACCGGCGCGTGTCTCGGTGGACCCTGCGCGGGCCAAGGACTCACGGCACTGACGATAGAGCAACGAGAGGGAGCCGCTTGGACGTGCGCTACGGTCGCCACTTAGTGTTCGCAGGTGTCGTCCGCCCCGACCGAACTGTTCTCGTCATCGTTGCCGCCGCGGTCTGGTTGGGTTGCTCTCGACTGGCGTCCAAGGAGGAAGAGCGGACGGGACGCGAGTTCCTCGCACACGTCGCGCGGGGTGAGCCGATTCCACCGGCGAGAACAGACGCCTCGTTGCGAACCCCGGAAGCCTCGGCCCGGCTGGCCGTTCTGCAAGATCAACTGCATGGAGTAGACGCAGCATCGGCAGAACGCGTCGGGGTGGGTTCAATGCACGGGCCCGACGATCGCACGCTGGTTTTCTTCGACTTTGCCGTGACGGGAAGAGATGGGCCCGCATTGGTACGAGTGACGCTCTTGAGAGGCGCAACACCGATTCTGGTCGGCCTTCATGTCCGCGGCCTGACCACCGGCGGCAGAGCTCCACCGATGACACGTCGCGGAGTTGGAGCCGTCCTGGTCTTGACCAGCCTTATCCTCGCGCCGATGGTTACGCTCATCGCGCTGGTGCGGCTGTGGCGGGCGCCACGGAGCCGTAAATGGCCTTGGGCATTGTTCATCCTGCTGGGGATCGGGAAGCTGATGGTCAACTGGAACACGGGACAGATCGCGGTCCAGCTCCTCGCGATCCAATTGTTCAGCGGATCCGTGTTCCAGATGCTGACCGGCGACTGGATACTCGCGGTTTCTCTTCCGCTCGGAGCGATGATCTATCTGCTCAGGCCGGAGTTGCTGCCTGCACCCCCGCCTCTCAACCTGCCACCGGATTCTTGAGCGCCTTCGCTACTTGAGACGCTTCAGCACCGCCGAGGTGAACATCCGCGTCGTTGCCGAGCCGCCCAGGTCTGGGGTGGCCGCCTCCTTCGAGGAGATCGCTTCCCGGACCGCCGTCACCAGCCGATCCGCCGCGGTGCGCTCGCCGATGTGCTCGAGGAGCATCACGCCTGCCAGCATCACCGCCGTCGGATTGGAGATGCCCTTGCCGGCGATGTCCGGCGCGGTCCCGTGCACCGCCTCGAAGATGGCCGCGTCCTTGCCGATGTTCGCGCCCGCGGTGAGGCCCAGACCCCCGATCAGGCCGCTGGTCAGGTCGCTCAGGATGTCGCCGAACAGGTTGGTGGTGACGAGCACGTCGAACTGGTTCGGATTCTTGACCAGCTGCATGGCGCAGTTGTCGACGATCATTTCCTTGAACTCGACGTCCGGGTGCTTCGCCGCCAGCCCCCGGCCCGTCTCGAGGAACAGGCCGCTCGTGCACTTGAGGATGTTCGCCTTGTGCACCAGCGTCAGCCGCCGGCGCTTGTTCTGCTTCACGTAGTTGAAGGCGTACTCGATGATCCGCTCGCTCCCCTTGCGGGTGATGATCGAGATGCTCTCGGCGGCCGTGCGCTCGTCGTCGATGTAGTGCTCGACGCCGGAATAGAGGCCCTGCGTGTTCTCGCGGATCACCACCAGATCGACGCCGCTGTATCGCGTCTCGACGCCGGCGAAGCTCCGTGCCGGTCGCACGTTCGCGTAGAGATCGAACTCCTTGCGCAGCGCGACGTTCGCGCTGCGATAGCCCTCGCCGATGGGCGTGGCCAGCGGCCCCTTGAGCGCGAGCTTGTTGCGCCGGATGGACTGGAGCGTCTCCGCAGGAATCGGAGTCCCATGGGTGGGCACCGCGCTGGCGCCCGCCGCCGCCCGCTCCCACTCGACCTTGCATCCGGCGGCCTCGATCACCTCGACGGCGGCGTTGACGACCTCCGGACCGATGCCGTCGCCGGGGATGAGCGTGACTCGAATCGACATGGGCGGCGAGCTTAGTAGCCTGTTGCCTTGTCCGCGGCAACCTCACGGTCCCGGCGCGCGGCAGACGGCCACTGCGAGAAGAATCATTTCCAGAACGAGCAGCGCCGAGCTGACGCCGTGCAGCGCGGCGAAACGTCCGGAAGCGGTCGTACCCGCCTCGCGCATTGCCTGGATCGACGGGGTCACGAGCAGCGAAGATGCGGCCGCGCAGACCCCCGCGAGCAGCGGCGCGATGGCGCTCCGCGGGCGCGAGAGGACGAGCGCGCAGACCACCGCCACGGCGGTGAGCGCGAGGGTCGCAGCGTCGAGACGCGCCAGCATGCTTCCCACCAGATCGGCGGCGAGCTGCCGGCGCGGATGGTCGCGGGGCAGCGCGGCGACGTCTCGCGGGAAGACCACCTGGGCTGCCACCGCGGCGAAGAAGAGCTGCGCGCCGACGAGGCCGCCGCAGCAAAATCGGTAGAGGAAACGCGCCATCTCGCCCATTTGCGCTACGTTACTGCCCGGATGCAAGGCGACATGGACATCGTCGATCCGCTGATCGACGACTACCTGACGCGTCTCGCCGGATCGCCCGATCCGGTGGAGGCCGAGATGCGCCGGTACGCCGACGAGCGCGACGGGTTTCCCATCGTCGGCCAGACGGTGGGAACCTTGCTCGCGCAATACGCGTTGGTGGCCAAAGCGCGGCGGATCTTCGAGGTAGGCAGCGGATTCGGATACTCGGCGTTCTGGTTCGCGCGCGTGCTCGAGCCTGGAAGCACGGTGACGCTCACCGACTTCGACCGCGAGAACCTGGACCGTGCCCGCGCATGGCTCGCCAAGGCCGGCCTGCTCGACCGCTGCCGTTTCGAGCCCGCGGGCGACGGCCTGGAGGCGCTGGCCCGCTGCGAGGCCGGGCTCGACGCGGTCTTCCTCGACGGAGAGAAGGCGGAGTATCCGAAAGCGCTTGCCATCGCGCTTCCGAAGCTGCGCGCCGGTGGCCTCGTCCTCGCCAACAGCGTGCTCTGGGGCGGCGCCGTGGCCCGCGGCGAAAGCGATGCGGCGACCGCCGGGCTGCGCGAATACACTCGGCTGATCTTCGGGAGCGAAGGCATCGTCTCGACCATCGTACCGATCCGGGACGGCCTCGCCATCACGTGGAAGAGGTAGCCGGTGGACGTCACCGCCGCGCAGGTGAAAACGCGCGCCAGCGAGCTGGGGTTCGACCTCTGCGGGATCGCGCGTGCCCATCCGCTGCCGCCAGAGCGGCTCGACCACTGGCTCGAGCGCGGCTGGGACGCGGGGCTCGAATACGTGCGCGCCCGGCGCCTGGAGCGCCTCGATCCGTCGCGGCTCGTCGCCGGCGCCCGCAGCGTGGTGGTGGTTGCCTCCTCGTACGGGCCTGCGCCGCAGGACCCGGAGCCGGGTGCCGGAGAGCTGACCATCGCGCGCTACGCCCGCGGCCGCGACTACCACAACGTCGTCCTCAAGCCGGTGCGCAAGCTGGCCTCATGGCTGCGCGATCATGGCGCGTCCGTCTACGCGGAAGTCGACGCCGGCGCCGTGATGGAGAAGGCCTGGGCGCAGGAAGCCGGAATCGGATGGATCGGCAAGAACGGCTGCCTCATCCACGAGCGATTCGGATCCTGGCTGCTGCTCGGCGCCCTGATCATCGATGCGGAGCTGGAAGCCGACGTTCCGCATCCCGATCGCTGCGGCGACTGCGCGCTGTGCCTGCCTGCGTGTCCGACCGAGGCCATCCGCGAGCCTCGCTACGTCGATTCCGTGCGCTGCATCGCGTACCACACCATCGAGCACCGCGGCGCGATTCCGGAGGACGTTGCGCGCCGTGCGGGAAGGCGTCTGTTCGGGTGCGACGCCTGCCAGGACGTCTGCCCGTGGAACCGCCGCGCCGCGCCGGCGACCCTGGTGCAGCTTCGTCCGCACATCGCGTCGCTCCGCGTCGACGACGTGCTCTCGCTGACGCACGCACAAGCCCGGCAGAGGTTCGAAGGAACTCCTCTCTTGCGCGCGGGCCGCGATGGCCTGGTCCGGACGGCATTGGCCGTCGCGGAGGTATCAGCGGCGCGCGCGCAGGCATTTGCCACGGATGCCGCGCCGGGCGTGCGCGCGCAGGCAGCTCAGCTTCAGCGTCCCGCCAGGGTGAGCACGGCGCCGTTCACGGCGCCCGCTTCCGGAGAGACGAGATAGAAGATCGCTTCGGCGACGTCCTCCAGCGGCACCTGCCCGGCGAGGTTGCCATTCGCCGCTGTGCGCAAGGTGCCGGGGGCGACGCAGTTCGCGCGCACGCCAGAACCCTCGTCCGCGATGCTCCTGGTGAGCGCGATGACCGCCGCCTTCGACGCGTTGTACGCGGCCGCGCCGGCCATGCCCTGGAAGGTTGCCGCGGTGAGCGCCGCGACGTTGACGATGCGGCCCTCGCCGCGCATCCGGCGCAGCGCCGCGCGGCAGCAGAGGAACGCCGAGCGCAGATTGATCTCCAGCATCCTCTCGAGAACGTCCACCGAGGTCTGCGCCACCGTGGCGCCGGCCCAGCCGCCCGCGCAATGGACCGACGCCCAGAGCGGGCCATGGCCCTCGACCGCGTTGTCGTAGGCGCTCTCGACCTGCGCCTCGTCGGCGAGGTCCGCCTCCTTCCGCGTGAGCGCGACGACGGCGGCTCGCGCGCGCTGCAGCCGGGCGACGACCGCGGCGCCGAGATTTCCCGATGCTCCGGTGACGACCACACACCGTCTCTCGATGGTTGACATGGCAGCGCAATCTACGCAGAACGGTTCCGCCGATGCACGCCCGCGCCCGCCCGTCCGCCGTGCTGCTCTACGGCGCGTTGGTGGCGCACACGCTGGTTTCGGCGGGGACCTATCTGTTCGCCAAGCGCGCGCTGATGGAGATCCCAGCGCTCCCGCTCGGGCTGCTCCGCTTCGCAGGGGCCGCGTTGCTGCTCCTGATCCTGCTCCGCCGGGCGCGGCCGGCGGGCGAGCGGTTTCCCCCGCGACGCGAGTGGAAGAAACTGCTCTTCCTTGCCGCTGTCGCGGTGCCCGTCAACCAGATCCTCTTCCTCTATGGGCTGCAGCTCTCCAGCGCGGCGCACGCCGCGCTCCTGTATACGCTGACACCGCTCTTCGTCCTGCTGCTCGCGCAGGCACTGCTCGGCGAATTTCCCGGCTGGCGGGCCGCACTGGGAACCGCGCTGGCGCTGGGTGGAACGATCTACGTCCTGCTCCAGCGAGGAGCGGGCACATCCCGCGAACCGCTGGGCGGGGATCTGCTCCTGCTCATCGCCGTCGTCGCCTGGGCGGTCTACACGGCCGAAGGACGCGAGGTGGTGGGAAGGCTGGGCGCATTTCCCACCATCGCCTGGACGGTCATCGCCGGAACGGTTCTCTATCTCCCGCTCGGATTGGGCGCGCTCTTGAGCCCGTCCTACCGGGCGGACATCGCGCACGCCTCGCGGGAGGCGTGGTGGGGCATCGCCTATCTGATCGTGATGACGAGCGTCGTCGCGTACCTGCTCTGGTACTGGGCGCTCGCCCATCTCGCCGCGGCCCGTGTCGCCATCTTCACCAACCTGCAGCCGCTGGCTACGGCGTTGCTGGCACAGGTCCTTTTCGGCGAGCGCGTGACCGCGGGATTCTACGTCGCGGCGGCGGTGGTGATGGGCGGCGTGCTGCTGGCGCAATGGCGTGCGACGGACGCGGCGGAAGAGGCACTGCTGGAATCGCCGGCGAAGAGCTGACGCTTACCGCGAGCGGCGCATCGCCGCGATGTAGAACCCGTCGCTGCCGTGACGGTGCGGCAGCAGCTGCACTTCCGCGCCGGCGCCGAGACCTGTCGCCTCTGGCAAGACCTGGGTCGGCTCGAATTCCGGATGTGCAGAGAGGAATGACGCGCGCACCTCCTCGTTCTCGCCCCGGTTGATCGAGCAGGTGGCGTACACCAGCCGGCCCTTGTTGTGCATCTCGGAAGCGAGGGCGAGCGCCTTCCCGCCGGCGCCTGCGCAGGCGTCGACCACCACCTGGCCGGGCCGGGCCTCGCAGGCAAGCGCGACCAACTGGCTCCCTTCGTCCTGCACCTCGAAGAGGCCCGCCTTGAACGCGCGCAGCGCGAAGACGTTGGTGCGTCCCGTGAACGTGACGCCCCAAGGCGAGAACCGGGTCGGCTCGACCCGCGATCCTTCGGTGCGGAGGATCGCGAGCAGCTCATCGCGTGAGCTCTTCAGGAGATTCGCGCGCACCGTCAGCGGAGCGCGCTGGTTCAGCGCTGCGGCGAGCGCGCGAGTCTCCGCGGCGCCGAGCTGCTCGCTCCACAATTTCGCCAGCCACCGCGGGAGCGAAGTCTCGGCCGCAAGCGCGTCGAGAGGATCTTCGGGAACGCCGAGCGGCTCCGGTCCAGCCACGAGCTCGAGCGCCCACTGCCACGGCCCGACCTCCGGGCCCGCGAGACCTGCGGCGCTGGCGGCCGATTGCCGCTCGCCCGCGATCAGGTATGCCGCGTAGCGGAGCAGGTGCTGCGTCGGAGTCGCCAGCTTTTCCAGCGCCAGCTTGCGGGTGCCGAGCGCGCGCTGCAGAAGGTGGTCGACGCGCCCCTGCAGTCGCAGCAGCCCGTACACCGCATCGGAGACGGCGCGCCGCTCCACGCTGCGAAGCTGCTTCTCGCGCCGGAGCACGCGCTGCAGCGCCTGGTCCGCGCGCGCTCCCTCCCGGCGGACTTGCTCGTAGATCTCCAGTACGGCCATGCGGACCAGCTGCGTTCTCACGGCGCCGCTTCTCGGACGCTGACGCACATGGTGTCAACCGTGAATTCCGCCCCTGGTCGGAGCGACCTCCGACGGAATCGTGCCGGGAGCGTCGCCGTTACTAAATGACTGCGTGCACCTCCTCGCAGCTCTCGCCGTGGCCGCGCTACCCACGGTGCTCACCATCGACGACGCGGTGCGGATCTTTCGCGAGCGCGGCTTCGACCTGCTCATCGCCGACGCGCAGATCGCCGCCGCCGAAGGCGACGCGACCGTCGCCGCCGCGATCGCCAATCCACAACTCGGCGCCACGGTGGGAAGGTCGTTCGACTACGACGCCCGCGCCTGTCCCGGTTGTTCGGCGACGGCGTGGTCGGTGGCGCTCACCGATCCGTCGGCGCTTTCCGATCTGATCACGGGCAAGCGCGGGTTGCGCACCGACGTTGCCCGGTCCGCTGTGACTGCGGCACGGCGTTCACGCGACGACGCGCTCCGCACCCTGTCGCTGCAGGTGCGCCAGGCCTTCCTCGATGCGGTGCTGCAGCAGGCGCAGCTCGGCCTCGCCCGCGAGCTTGCGGAGTCGACCGAGCGCACCCGTGCTCTCGACCAGCGCCGCCTGGAATCCGGCGCCGTCTCCGAGGCGGAGCTGGCGCGGGCGGAGGTGGCGGCGCTGCAGGCCCAGCAAGGCGTGGACCTGGGCGAACAGGCCCTGATCGCAGCGCGGCTCCAGCTCGCGTTCCTTCTCGGCGTGCGCGAGGCCGCGCCCGACTTCGCCGTCGATTCGACGCTTTTCGAACGCGCCTTGCCGGAGACCGACCTGTCCGTGGAGGCGCTCTCGGCTGAGGCGCTCGAGGAGCGGCCCGACCTGCTCGGCGATTCCGCGCAGGAAGCCCGGGCCGAGGCGGCCCTCGCGCTCGCGCGCCGGCAGCGCATCCCTGACGTGGCGCTCTCCGCCCAGTACGCCCAGGAGGGCTCGGGCCAGAACGCGCTGCAGCCACCGACGCTGACGTTCGGCGTGCAGCTTCCGCTGCCGATCTTCTACCGGCAGCGCGGCGAAATCGCGCGCGCCGAGGCGGACCTGCGTGCCCAGCGCGTCGCCCGGGAGAAGCTGCGGGCGCAGGTGCTCTCCGACGTGCGGCAGGCGACCGCCGCCGTCGACGCGAATCGCCGGCTCGTGCAGCGGTTACGGACGCGAATGCTCGGCCGGGCCAGGCGGGTCCGTGACCTCGTGCAGGTCCAGTACGAGAAGGGCGCGGCGTCGCTCCTCGAGCTGCTCGACGCCCAGCGGACCTGGGCACTGACGTATGCCGAATACCTCAAGGACGTCCACGACTTCTGGCTGTCGCTGTTCCGGCTGGACGCCGTGGTGGGACGCCGATGAAGCGCGCGCTCCCCCTCCTGCTCCTGCTCTGCTGCGCCCGGCGCGAGGAGCACGAGACCCCGCGGCCCGCCGCCGGAGAAGTGTGGCTCTCGCGCGAGCAGCTCGACTCGGAGCAGATGCGGATTGGCGTGGTGGGCGAGCAGCCGGTGGCGACGACGCTGGAGGCTCCCGGCCGCATCGCCTTCGACGACCTGCGCGTCGCGCACGTGTTCGCGCCGGTGTCCGGACGGATCGTGAAGATCGATGCCGCGGCGGGACAGCACGTGCGCAAGGGCGACGCGCTGCTGGAGATCGAATCGCCGGACGTCGGCGCTGCATTCGCCGACGTGGGCAAGGCCGAAGCAGATCTCGCCGCGAGCGAGCGCGAGCTGAAGCGGCAGCAGGAGCTCGTCGAAGCCCACGCCGCCGCGCAGCGCGAGCTGGATCAGGCCCGGAACGCCTACGAGCGGGCACGGGCCGAGCTGGCCCGGGCACGGCGGCGGGCGGAGCTGTTCCGGGTGCGCGGCATCGATCGCGTCACGCAACGCTTCTCGCTCCGCTCGCCCATCGACGGCGAGGTGATCGCGCGCACGGCCAACCCCGGCACCGATGTCCAGGGCCAGCTCTCCGGAGGGACCGCGCCCGAGCTGTTCACGGTCGGTTCGCTCGAGACTATCTGGGTCTACGCCGACGTCTACGAGGCTGACCTTGCGCGCGTGAAGCCCGGCGCTGTCGTGCAGGTGAAAGTGATCGCGTATCCCGACCGCAGCTTTCCCGGACGCATCGAATGGATGTCGTCGGTGCTCGATCCCGTCACCCGGACGGCGCGCCTGCGCTGCCCGCTGGCAAATCCCGATCGCGCGCTCCTCCCCGAAATGTACGCGACCGTCTCCATCGCCACGCCGCCTCGCAAGGCTCTGGTGGTGCCGCGCAGCGCCGTCCTGCACGTCGGCGACGAGAGGATCGTTTTCGTCCAGAGCGGCACCACCGAGAATGGGCTGCTCCGGTTCCAGCGCCGCCGGGTGGTCCTCGAAGAGAGCGAAGGCGATCCGGTCCCGGTCAGCTCGGGGCTGCAGGTGGGCGACGCGGTGGTCGTCTCGGGCGCGCTGCTCCTGAGCGGGATGCTCTGATGCGCTGGCTGGTGGAGAAGGCGCTGGCGGCGCCGTTCATGGTCGTCGCCTGCGCCGCCGGCCTGCTAGGCGTCGGGATCTGGTCTTACACGCGGATGGACATTGAAGCCTATCCGAACCCGGTGGCCCCGATGATCGAGGTGATCACGCAACCGGCCGGATGGAGTGCGGAGGAGGTGGAGCGCTACGTGACCATCCCGCTGGAGAACGGCCTCGCCGGGATGATCGACCTCGAGCACATCCGATCCCAGTCGCTTTTCGGGCTCTCGGACGTGAAGTGCTACTTCGATTGGACGCCGGACTACCAGGTGGCCCAGCAGCGGGTCATCAACCGCCTCCAATTCATCCAGCTACCGCCCGGCATCCAGCCGCAGCTCTCCCCCTGGAGCGCGATCGGCGAAATCTACCGGTACACGCTGAAGGGACGAGGTTACTCGCTGGCGGAGCTGAAGACCGCGCAGGACTTCATCCTCGAACGGCAGTTCCGCCAGGTGCCCGGCGTGGTCGACGTGGTCGGGTTCGGTGGCGAGACAAAGGAATTCCACGTCGACGTCGATCCGTACCGGCTCAGGGGTCACGCGCTCACCCTCGGCCAGCTCACGCAGGCGCTTGCCAACGCCAACCAGAACGTGGGCGGGCAGCGGCTCTCCCTGGGAGAGCAGTCCTTCAACGTGCGCGGCCTTGGCCTCATCCGCTCGCTCGACGACATCGGGCAAATCGTGCTCGCGCAGCCGAAAGCCGGCACCCCGGTGCGCGTCCGCGACATCGCGCAAGTCCGCGTAGGCGCCGCGCCGCGGCTCGGCATCGTCGGCAAGGATCTCGAGTCCGACGTGGTGCAGGGGATCGTCCTGATGCGCTACGGCGGATCGTCCCTGGAGACCCTGAAGGGCGTGCACGAACGCGTGGATCTCGTTCGCAAGAACCACGTGCTTCCCGTCGGGATGGAAATCGAGCCGTACTACGACCGCGCGAAGCTGGTGAAGCTGACCACCGGCACCGTGCTCGAGAATCTCCTCGTCGGCATGGTCCTCGTCACCGTGGTCCTCTGGGTGTTCCTCGGACAGGCGCGCGCGGCCGCCGTCGCCGCCGTCAACATCCCCCTCGCGCTGATGGCGGCCTTCTGCGGGATGGTATTCACCGGCACGCCAGCGAACCTCATCTCGCTCGGCGCGGTCGACTTCGGCATCATCATCGAGCCTACCGTGGTGATGGTGGAGAACGTCTATCGCCACCTCGGGGCGCGGGGACGGGGAACCGTGCGGCAGCGGATCGCCGAGGCGGCGGGCGAGATCGGCGGCCCGATGATCTTCTCCACGCTGATCATCACGCTCGCCTTCGTCCCGCTCTTCACCCTCACCGGTGTCGCCGGCGTGATCTTCTCGCCGATGGCACACACGTACGCGTTCGCCATCGGCGGCGCGGTCGTGCTCTCGGTCGCGCTGACGCCGGTCCTCGCCGCCTGGGCGCTGCGCGTAGACACGAGGAGCGAGCATCGCGAAGGCCACGAGGAGCCGCACGGTCACGACAACCGCTTCCTTCGCTGGGTGGACCGCGTCTACCGGCCGCTCTTCGAGCTCGCACTGAAACGGCGCCGGCTGGCGATCGCTCTCGCGCTCGCGCCGGTCCTCGCCGCAGCGGCCCTGCTCGCCGCCACCGGTACCGAGTTCATGCCCAAGCTCGAAGAGGGCAACTTCTGGATCCGCGCGACCCTTCCCACCAGCATCTCGCTGGACACCAGCGAGAAGCACGTCGGCCGCATGCGCCGCATCCTGCTCGGCTGCGAGGACGAAGGCTGCAGCCGCCGCCGGAACCCGGAGATTCGAACCGTCGTGTCTCAGCTCGGCCGCCCCGACGACGGTACCGACCCGTCCGGCTTCTACAACATCGAGATGTTCGCGCCGCTGATCCCCCAGCAGGAATGGCGACGCGGCATCACCAAGGGGAAGCTGACGCAGCAACTCTCGCGCGAGCTGCGCGAGGCCTTCCCCGGCGTCGACTTCAACTTCTCGCAGGCCATCGCCGACAACGTGGAGGAGGCGATGAGCGGCGTGAAGGGTGAAAACACCGTCAAGGTGATCGGCCCGGATCTGAAGGTGAACGAGCAGAGGGCGGCGGAGATCGTCTCCATCCTCCAGCAAGTGCGCGGCGTGGAGGACCTCGGCATGTTCCGCTCGCTCGGACAGCCCGACGTCAAGATCGCTCCCGATCGGGAGCGGTGCGGGCGATATGGCCTGAACGTTGGCGACGTCGCCGCGGTGGTCCAGGCCGCCATCGGAGGCCAGGCCGTGACCCAGGTCTACGAAGGCGAAAAGAAGTTCGACCTGGTGGTCCGCTGGGCAGAGCCATATCGCAAGGATCTCCGGGCCATCCGGCAAATCCTGGTCTCCGCACCTGACGGAGCGCAGATCCCGCTCGGCCAGCTCGCGAAGATCAGCGAAGAAGACGGCCCCTCGGTGATCTACCGCGAGGACAACCGTCGCTACGCGCCGGTGAAGTTCTCCGTCCGCGGGCGCGATCTGGGATCGACCATCGCCGAAGCGCGGGAGCGCGTGGAGTCCGGGGTCAAGCTGCCGTACGACACGTATCTGGAGTGGGCGGGCGAGGCGGACCAGATGCGCGAGGCCGCAGCGCGCCTGAAGATCATCATTCCCCTGACGCTTCTCCTCATCGCCTTCCTCGTCTACTCGGCGGTGGGCGGAGTGCTCGACATGCTGATCGTGCTGCTTTCGATCCCGGTCGCCTGCAGCGGCGGAGTGATCGCGCTGTTCCTCACCGGCACGCACCTTTCGGTCTCGGCCGCAATGGGATTCATCTCCATCTTCGGCATCGCGGTGCAGGACGCGATCATCGTCGTGACCTACGCGAAGAAGATGTGGAACGAAGGACATCCGCTCGAGGAGGGCGCGCGGCTCGCCGCGGAGCGCGGCCTCCGCCCGGCGCTGATGACGGCGTCGGTGGCGCTGACCGGTCTCTTGCCCGCCGCGCTGTCCCGCGGCATTGGGAGCGAGACGCAGAAGCCGCTCGCCATCGCCGTGATCGGAGGGATGCTGGTCCTCGCCATCCTGCCTCGCCTGCTGCTCCCCTCGCTGCTCACCCTGGCGCACGCGCGGCGCGCCATTCCTGCCCGCGCCGCCGCACCGCAGTGGTAAGCTCGCGCCCTTCGACAGGAGCGCCGCGCAATGGCCCAGGCCAGCAGATCCGTCACCATCGACGTGCCGCCGGAGAAGCTGTTCGACGTGATCGTCGATTACGAGAGGTACCCGGAATTCTTGCCGGAGGTGAAGAGTGCGAAAGTGGAAGGGGGACAGGGGGCCATCAAGGAAGTCTCCTACCGGGTCGACATCAAGGCGAAGGTGATCAGCTACACGCTCAAGCACATCGCCGAGCGCCCGAACAAGCTTTCGTGGACGATGGTCAAGGGCGAGATGATGAAGGGGAATGACGGGGCCTGGACGCTGAGGCCGGGAGCGCGGCCGGGAACGACGGATGCGACCTATAGCATCGACCTCAAGCTCTCCTCGCTGGTCCCGGGCTTCATCGAGAAGGCTCTGGCCGAGCAGTCGCTGCCGGGTCTCCTGGCCAACTTCAAGGCGCGCGCCGAAAAGCTGCACTCCGGCAAGGCATAGCTACTCCCAAGGCAGCGCGCGGACCGCCGCGGCGCTGCGGGACAGCCGGCGCGACCCCGCGCCGGGCTAGTTCCAAGGCAGCGCGCGGACCGCCGCGGCGCTGCGGGACAGCCGGCGCGACCCCCACCGGGCTAGTTCACCTATTCCATTGCGAACCAGGCCGGCTGCTGGCGCACCCGCTGCAGCCAGGCGCTGACCGACGGGAATTGCGCCAGCTCATGGCCGGCGTCGGGAGCCAGGTGCGTGTACGCGAAGAGCGCGACGTCGGCGACCGAGTATTCGTCGCCCACGAACCAGGGTCGCTGGGCAAGATGCCGCTCGAGCACCTTCAGCGCCGACACTGCCCGGGGCTTGTAGTGCTCGAACAGCGAGGCGTGCTGCTCGATGCCAAACTTCTTCCAGACTCGCGGCAGTCCGATGGCCAGCTCCACCTGGTTCTGCTCGAAGAACATCCATTGCTGGACCAAGGCCTGCGACTTCGCGTCGGTGGGAAGCAGCTTCGAGCCGCGCGCCAGATAGAGGAGGATGGCGTTCGATTCCCCGAGGGCGAATCCGTCATCGACGATGAACGGCACACGCCCGAACGGGTTCACCTTGCGGTACTCGGGCGTCCGCACCGCGCCGCCGACGAGGTCCAGGCGGACCACCTCGTGCGGGATCGAGAGCTGCTTCAGCAGCAGTCGGACCTTGTAGGTGTTTCCCGAGACGGGCGCGTCATAAAAGATGAGCATGCGGCGAAACCTACACCTTGCGCGGGCCGGCTGCGCGGCTCTACCCTGCCGGCGTGCGAATGGAGGATCTCCGCAGGACACCGGTTCCAGAGCTGCAGCGCCTCTACGTCGACGAACGCCGCGATCTTCCCTGCGGCGGGCTCACGGCCCTGAAGGCGGACCCGCGTGCGGGAGCGAGGGCAGTCGCCGAGAAGATTGAGCGCCGCAACCACCAGGCGCAGGCCGAGGGCCGGAGACTCTGGCGCCTCTGCGCGTTCGAGCTTCCCCTCTGGGACCAGGGCATCACGCTGGTCGGCGGCTGCGACGAGGTGGGAATGGCGCCGCTGGCAGGACCGGTCATCGCCGCGGCCGTCATCCTCCGCCCCGGCGCGCGGATCAAGGGCGTCAACGATTCCAAGCAGCTCACGCCGGAAGAGCGCGTCGAGCTCGAGCCGGAGATCCGCGCGCAGGCCGTCGCGGTGGGGATCGGCCGCGCCGAGGTGCATGAGATCGATACCATCAACATCTACCGGGCCGGCCTCCTGGCGCTGAAGCGCGCCGTGCTCGCGCTCGATCCGCAGCCGCAGCACCTGCTCATCGACGCCCGCAAGCTCGACGGCCTGACGATGCCGCAGCAACCGATCATCAAGGGCGACGCGAAGAGCATCACCATCGGCGCCGCCAGCATCGTCGCCAAGGTCCACCGCGACCGCCTGATGGCGCAGCTCGACGGCGAGTACCCGGGATATGGGTTCGCCGACCACAAAGGATATCCGACCCCGGAGCACCTCGACGCATTGGAGCGCCTTGGTGCGTGCGCGCTGCATCGGCGAAGCTTCGCTCCGGTCGCGAAGAAGCTCGGCCTGATCCCCGAGCAGCAGGATCTCTTCGCACCGCCGAAGAAGCGCGCCGGCGAAGCGCGCTGAGGGGAACGGACAATGGAGCTGCTCCAGGCGCCCGAAGGCGATGTCGTCGCGACCCACCCAGCCACGCTCTTCGCCCGGATTCTTGCCGTCCTGATGATGATGGTTCCGGGCGCCGCGCTGATCGCGGTGGGAGCGCAGCTCTCCCCCGCCGACGCCACCAAGCAGATGCCGCTCTTTGCTGGCGGCGGCGCGCTGCTCGCGCTCGGGATCCTCGCCATCGTCCAGCAGAACCGCAGCAAGGTGGTGGTGCGCACCGACGGGATCGAGCGCTGGGGATTGCGGGGAAAGCTCTGGGCGCTGCGCTGGCCCGAGATGGCGGAGCTGCGGTACCGGGCGGTGAAGATGCGCCTGTACCACGTCATTCCGGTGGGCACGAACATCTACCTGACGCTCACCGACCCGCAGGGACGCAAGCGCCGGCTCCCGAGCAACATGAAGGGAATGGACGTGCTCGCCGAGCGCGTCGCGGACCAGCAGACGGCGGCGCGGTTCGCCGAGGCGCGCGCCGCCATCGACCGGGGCGAGGAAGTGCGCTTCGGCAAGGCGCTCGTCCTCGACCGGGAGAAGGTCTCGGTCCGCAAGCTGTTCGGCGGGTACAAGTCGTGCGCGCTGCCGGAAATCGAGAAGGTCGTGGTCGAGGCCGGCGTCCTGCGCATCCGGCAGCGCGGGAAGTTCCTCGCGTTCGGCGGAGGCAGCGTGGGCGCGATTCCCAACGTGTTCCTCTTCCTGCGGCTGCTCGACGCCCTCGTGGCGCGGCCGACGGCGATCCCCCAGGATCGCGAGTTCTCGGCCCTGGCCAGCGTTGGCTGACGCGCTCACCGGCAGGCAGCGGCGCCATCTGCGCGCGCTGGGGCACCACCTCCAGCCGGTGGTGCAGGTCGGGCACGAAGGAATCACCGAAGCAGTGGTGCGAGAGACGCATCAGCAGCTCGAGACGCACGAGCTGATCAAGGTGCGCATCGGCGAGAGCTCCCCACAGGATCGGCACGAGGGGGCGGAGCGGCTGGCGGAGAAGACCGGCGCGCAGGTGGCGCAGGTCCTCGGGCGCACGGCGCTGCTCTACCGGGCACGCAAGGAAGAGCCGGAGATCGTGTTGCCGAAGTAACCGAGGCTCAGCCCTTTGTGCCCATCAGGCGCAGCTCGCGCTGCGCCTCCACGTGCTTCTCGTCGATCTCGACCACGCGCGAGTAGCACTTCTTCGCCAGCCTGGCGTCGCCGACGACCTTCGCCATGTGGCCCAGATAGAGGTGTGCCGGCAGGCAGCGTTCCACCATCTTCGTCGCCTTGCGGCAGTCCGCCGCGCACTCCTCGTACGACTGCTTGCGGTCCTTGGAGAAAAGGAACTTCGCGTACCCGCGCAAGGCGAAGAATTCCGCTTCCTCGGGGTTCATCTCGATGGCCTGCTCCAGCAGCTCGAGTCCCTCCTGATACTTGCGCGCCTTGATCAGGATCTCCGCGCGCTGGAAGTTTTCCTCGGCGGCGAAGATGCGGCTGACGTCGACGTTCTCCGCCTTTCCGTCCAGCTCTCCCTCGTATTCCTTGCGCCGCTTCTCGTCCCCGATCACCTGGGCCGCTTCATTGACGCGCGCGAAGAGACGCTCTTTCATTTCCTTCAGCTCCGCTTGGTCCGGGTTCGTCACCGTGTCGGGGTGGAGCTCCTTGGCGAGCACGAAGAAGTTCCGCTTCGTTTCCGCCGGCGTCGTGGACTTGCGCTCCAGGCCCAGCGCTTCGAAGTGGTTCAGCTGCGAGAGGCGTTCCCAGAGTGCGGAGAGCCGCTGCAGCATCGCTTCCGGCGGCTCGTTCGCCGGGCCCTGAGCAAACGTGGGTGGCGGACGCGAGACGGCGGGAGCGGCGGGCTTCGCCGGGGTTGGCGGCGACACGGCTTTCATCACTGGCGGCGCTGCGGGTCTCGGCGCCGCCCGCGGCGGCTGCCGATTGATCTTCGGCGCTGGCGGCGGGGGCGCTGCGGCAGCCTTCGCGGGTTGGGGCGGCGGGGGAATGACGGGCTCGGCGGGCGGAACAGCCTTCGCAGCCGGCGGAGGTGCTTCAGCCTCATCGGCAACCTCCGCGAACGCGAGGTGGCCGAGCTCCGTCAACAGATAGAGCAGCCGCAGGCTCATGCCAGCGTCGTGGGCCTGCAGCACCTCTTCCCCGGTCTTCGTCCCGTCGATGGCTGCGTAGATGCGCGTTTCCTGCGCATTGAGTCCCAGCTCCTCGACCTTGCCGACGCCGAGGCCTCCGGAGCGGACGACCGGCCGCGTGAGGCGCTTGCCGAGTCGCGCGCGCAGGAGGGGTACCTCGAGCCGGCGGACGGAATCCATCAGCAGCCCCCAGCGCGAGCCGAGCGGGAACGATCCCGCAGGCGGAGCTGCTTCCTTGTGGAACGTGAACGCCCCACGCCAGCAGGAGAATGCCCGATCGAGCAGGAATGCGCCATGCTCGCCGAGCAGCCGGTGCGCGTCCGCCGCCGGGATGAGCTGCAGCTGGAAGAGCACCGCCACGACGTCCTGGCCGCTTTTGGCTGCCTGCTCTTCCGCCGCGCGAACCTTTTCCGCCCCAAGCACGCCCTTCATCTGCAGGAAGCGAAGAAGGCCGAGTTCCGGATCGTCGGAGGCGACGTGCTCCGGTGTCCCGCGGCGGAACACGATCTGGAGCTTCTTGCCGTCCTCCAGGTCGAAGCGAAAACCGCCGGACGCGGCGCTGAGCGCCGTCAGCGCATACAGGCGGACGGGCGAGACGCGCGCGAGATCGCCGGAGTCCGGAACCTCCAGCGTCTCCGGCGCCTTGAACATCACCGGCGTCTTTCTCGGCGGCGGGGCCGGAGGTTCGGCGGGTGCCTTCGGCGCCAACGCCGACGCGGCGGGCGCGACCTCGCGCGCCTCCGCCGCCTCGCCGATGCCGAACGCCTCGGCCATCGCCCTGCTGATCCGCGGACCCGCGGGAGGCAGCGCCGCGGTGCGCTCGAGCTTGCGCGCCGGGGTGAGAAGGTTGCGGAGCTCGGGAAAGTCCGCTCCCGGCAGCCATTCCTTGCCGTCGATCGACGCCTCGCAATTCTCGGTGAGCTGGCCGCGCAGCCGCTCGAGAGCCGAGATGGTGAATGGTCCCCAGATCCGGCCGTGCTCCGTGCGCACCCAGTAGTTGCGATCCACCGGCCGATTTTACCATCGGCGTGATAGCGTCCGCGCCCGCAGCGGTCCCCACCCATGCGCACACGAAGAGCGGCACGGCCCAACGCGACGCTCCTCTGCCGGCGCATCGTGGCGGACATGGCGAGGAAGCTGCCGGAGCTGTCGCACATCCAGGTCGCGCGCATCCTGTTCGTCGCCGGCGAGGCGCGGCGCACGTCGCGGGCGACCATCAAGCCGCTGCTCGGCGCCCGGGTGTCGCTCAAGGGGAAGCGCGCGCTCTACTGCATCACCCTGCGACCGAAGTTCTTCCGCGCCAGTACTCCCGAGCAGCGGGTGGAAACGCTGCTCCACGAGCTGCTCCATGTCTCCGCCGAGTTCGACGGCCGGCTGCATGCGGGTCGCCGGCATGCGGTGCTGCCGGGCACCAGGTTCCGGTCCCTGCTCCGGCCGCTGCTGCGCAGGTATCTTGCCGATGCGGACGCGGACCTGCTTTCCGGCCTCGGTCATCACGGCGACGTCGTGGCGCGCCAATGGCTCGAGCGGCCGACCGGCAAGTCGAGCCGCCGCCAGCCCTATACCGAGAAAGACCTCTTCTTCGGGCCGGTGCAGATGATCACCCGCCGCCACCTGCACTCCTGAGAACTTGAAATTGCTGCGGCGTCCTGCGACTTTCCGCGGCCATGAAGATCGCGGTCCTGACCGGCGGTGGAGACTGCCCGGGTCTCAATGCGGTGATTCGTGCGGTGGTCCGGCGCGGAGAGCAGCACGGCCTCGAGGTGATGGGCGTCCGGGAGGGCTGGCGCGGTCTGATGGACCCGCCCCTGCACTTCCGTCTCACCCGCGAAGCGACCAGCGGCATCCTCCATCTCGGCGGCACCATCCTCGGCACCAGCCGGACCAACCCGTTCAAGAAGCCGGGCGGCGCGGACATGGTGATCCGCAACCTCGGCTCGCTGAACGTGGGCGCGGTGGTGGCCATCGGCGGCGAGGACACCCTCGGCGTGGCCACCAAGCTGCACCAGATGGGAGTCAACCTGGTGGGTGTGCCGAAGACCATCGACAACGATCTCTCCGGCACCGATCTCACCTTCGGCTTCGACACGGCGGTGCAGATCGCCACCGAGGCTATCGACCGGCTGCACTCCACCGCCGAGTCGCACAACCGGGTGATCGTCTGCGAGGTCATGGGCCGGCATGCAGGCTGGATCGCGACCCACTCCGGCATCGCCGGCGGCGCGGACGTGATCCTGATCCCCGAGAAGCCGATCGAGATCGATCGCGTCTGCGAGCACATCATGCGGCGCCATCGCTCGCGCGGGGTGAACTTCTCCATCGTAGTGGTGGCGGAGGGCGCGAAGCTGGGTGGCGGCGAGAGCAAGGTCACCGAGAAGCTCGATGAGTTCGGCCACGTCCGCCTCGGAGGCATCGGGCAGCACATCGCCGAGCTGATCGAGAAGAAGACCGGCTACGAGACGCGCGCCACTGTCCTCGGCCACATCCAGCGCGGGGGGACGCCGACGGCGTTCGATCGCGTGCTGGGCACCCGCTTTGGCGTCCACGCCGCCGACATGGTCGCGAGGAAGGAATGGGGGAAGATGGCGGCGCTGCGCGGGAACCTCATCGCGAGCGTGCCTCTCGCCGAAGCGACCGCGAAGCTGAAGACCGTCGACGACGCATTCTTCGCGGTCGCCGAAGTCTTCTTCGGGTGAGCACGATCAGCGCGCGCGAATGAACGCGAGGATCTCCTCCGCGGCAGCCGCGGCGTACTCTCCTCGACCCATGTTCCGGAACGCGGTCTTCTCGTCCGGATGCTGCGTCAACCCGTGGTCGGCGCGCGGCACCACCAGCAGGCGCGCCGCCGGTCCGACCAGACGCACAATCTGCTCCTGGTCCTCCCGGTCCATGATCCAGTCGTAATCGCCCCAGACCACCAGCGTGGGCGCGCGGACCTTGCCCCACGCGGCCGCCAGATCCAGCTCCTGGAGCTGGTGATAGAAGCGCGCGGGCCGTCCATACTGCGAGTCCGGTTCGTCGTACCAGATCCCCTTGAGGTGAGGCCGCCGCTCGGCGACCTGCGCCGGCGTGAGGCGGTCGAAAAGATACGCGGCGTGGAGCTCGGCCAAGGGCTTGAGCAGGGCCGCCACCTTCGCCGGGTCGGTTCCGGAAAGCACGATTCGGCGCCGCTCCAGATCGATCATGTGCTCGAACCAGGTCTTCGACCATCCGCCCACGGACACGTACGCTGCGACGGGCGCGTCGCCGGCCACCAGCGGCGCGAATCCGCCGCCGTTGCTGATCCCGAGGAGCACGACGCGCGCGGGATCGACGCGCGGGTGCTTTTGGAAGGCGGCGAACGCGCGGCGGTAGCCCTCCAGCTCGGTCGCGAAGTCGGTCTTCGCGCAGTCGCCTTCGCTGTCGCCGGCTCCGGGCTTGTCGACGCGGAAGACCAGGCCGCCCGACTTGCGCACCACGTCCTGGATCAGCCGGTTCACGCCGCGCGGCGTCCCGGTCAGCTCCACCGAATCGCAGCTCAACCAGCCGACCACGAACACCGACAGCAGCCGTCCTGCTCCAGGCGGAGCGGTCGTGAAGGTCCGCAGCCGTCGCCCGCCCGGACCTTCCACCGTGCCGGCGACGGTTTCGATTCCGGGATGCTGCTCCAGCGGTTTCGTTCGCGGCAGCTCCCCGGCGGCAGCGACGGCCAGGATGAGAAACGCCGTCATCGCGCTTCCTCCGCGGGCACCTGCAGCTCCGTGACGAACTGTGCGGAGACGGTCGCGACCCTTCGCGCCGGCAGCCGGTATCCGCGCTGGTCGGCGCCGAAGCGGTGGTAGACCTCGCGCCAGGGGCCGCTGACCCGCAGCCCGCTCCGCTCCAGCCAGCGAATCATCCGCGGGCGCAGCGACTTCGTCTGCGCGTAACTGCCCGAGTACGTGACCGAGCCTGCCAGCGGCGCGCCCGCGACGGTCCGGACCCCTGGCAACGCGCAAGCCGAGCGCACCGGGACGCACGCCTCCACGTCGAGAGGCGCATGGAAGATGAGAAACGGGCTCGAATCGACGCGATGCCGGGACGCGCGCGCTTCCGCCTCCTCGAAGAGGGCAGCCATGGGCTCGCCCTCGGAGCGGACGCGGGACCGCAAGGCGAGCACGCGCACGTCGGGAATGCGGCGCACGCGCACGCTCAGCCCGGCCGCGCCGGGATCGCCGGCGATGGCGGCTCGAAGCGCTTCCAGACGGCGCAACCGGGCAGTCTGCGTTTCCAGCTCCGCCGCCAGCCGCGCTCGCTGCTCGCCCAGACGGCGGACGAGCGCGGCCGTATCGGTGGCGCTGGCGAGCAGCGCGCGGACGTCCGCGAGCGGGAAGCCGAGATCGCGGAGCGCCAGAACGCGATCCAGCGCGGCGAGCTGATCGAACCTGTACGAGCGGTAGCCCGTGGCCGGATCCACCTGAGCCGGCGCGAGCAGGCCTTTTGCTTCGTAATGGCGCAGCGCTCGCACCGTCACGCCGCCCAGCCGCGCGAAGTCGCCGATCCGCAGCATGGGAGGGGTGTAGGGTCTTCCGCAGCGGGAGAGTCAAGGGCGACGCTTCGCAAGCTCCGTGCGTATGGCAGCCAGCTCTTCGCGGAGCTCGGTGATTTCCACAGCCTGCACCTGGAGGGCGGCCACCGCCATGGTGGTATAGGCGTACAGGTCCACGTGATCGCCGTCGACGCAGGCCAGGGACTCGTGGCCGTCGATCATGAATCCGAGGCGCTTGCGCTGGTCGCCCGAGCGGTATCGGAAATCGGCCAGTGGGAGATTGAGCAAGTCCCTGGCGAAGCCGCGCAGCTCCTCGGGCGCGAGATAATGGACGTCCTTCTTGAATCGCATCCGCGATACCGGGCAACCGCCGTACTGCTCCCTTGGATCGCTGGTGCTGCAGCGCAGATATACGCTGCAGCCCTCGTGCGGATCGCATTGGTCGCCGACGGAAGAGCAGGCCGACCCGACCAGTTGTGACGAACACGCCTGGAGGCCCGAATCGGGCACGCTGGCATCCGCGCCGGGGCATGCTGGAGCACCGCACGTGCGCCACCACAGCGCCACCGCGCCATCGGAGCCCCCGCCGCCGAGCGCACGTCCGCCACAAGCGAGACAGCAGGCCACGACAATGATCAGCGATCTCCGCATCATGTCTCCTCGCACAATCACTCGCCGCTGCTAGACTGCGCACGTGCCCGAGTCGCGCCGACGTCTGTTGAAAAGGAGTGTTGTCGGGGCGACTCTGCTGGCCATCGCCGGCTCCGTCCCGCTCGCGCTGCGCAGGACGAGGCTCCGGGAACTGCCGGCGCAGCGGCCTCTTCGGTTCTTCACGCCGGCGGAATACTCGATCTGGGCGGCTGTCGCGGACCGCGTGCTGGCGGAGGAGAAACCGTCGGGAGGGCCGACCCCCGCGCAGATCGACGTCGCCGCGCGCGCCGACGCGTTCCTCGCGCCGCTTCCCGAGAACGACCGCAAGGACCTGAAGCAGCTGCTCGCGCTCTTCGACAATGCGCTCTTCAGCGCGCTCCAGGGCGGACCCCCCCGGCCCTTCACGACCATGTCACCCGAGCAGCAGGACGCCCATCTGCGCCGCTGGCAGACGTCGCGGCTCGCGCTGCAACGGACCGGGTACCAGGCGATGAAGCGGCTCTGCTGCGCGCTGTTCTTCTCGGCGCCCGAGACCTACGCCAGCGTGGGATACCCGGGCCCGCCGTACGAGCTGGTGAAGTCCGTGTCCGGGGCGCGCCAGTGATCCGGACGAACAGCGACAAGGACGTGGTGTTGAAGCCCGACGTCTGCGTCGTCGGGAGCGGTCCGGGCGGCGCGATGGTCGCGTCCCGTCTCTCGCGCGCCGGCGCGAAGGTGGTGGTCCTCGAGGAAGGCGGCTACCACACCAAGGCGGACTTCGACATGCAGGAGGCGACGGCATACCCGCGCCTCTACCAGGACCGCGGCAACCGGGCGACGGCCGACCTCGCCATCCAGGTGCTGCAGGGGCGCGCCGTTGGCGGCGGTACCGTCGTGAACTGGACGACGAGCTACCGCACGCCCGATCACGTTCTCGAGCACTGGCGCCGCAGCGAGGGGCTCGCGCTCACTTCGCAGATGCTTCGCCCGCACTTCGAGGAGGTGGAGCGCCGGCTCGGGATCGAGAAGGTCGATCCGGAGGACACCAATCCGAACAACCGCGCCATCTACGACGGCTGCCACAAGCTGGGATGGCAGGTCGACACCACGAGTCGCAATGTGCGGCAATGCCTGCGCACGGGATATTGCGGCATGGGCTGTCCCGTGGACGCGAAGCAGACGGCAACGCTGACGTATCTGGCCGATGCCGTGGCGGCCGGCACCGACGTCTACGCGAACTGCCGGGTGGAAAAGATCGAGTGGCAGGGAAGGCGCGCGACTGGCGTCGTGGGCGCATTCCTCGCTCCAGGCACGCAGCAGGCGACGGGACGCACCGCCCGCGTCGAGGCGCGCGTAGTGGTGGTCTCCGGCGGGGCAATCAACTCGCCGGTCATCCTGCTTCGCTCCGGGCTCGAGCAAGGTCCGGTGGGCAGGAAGACGTGGCTGCATCCGGTGGTCGCCATGGGCGCCTTCTATGACCAGCGGATCGAGGGCTTCTACGGTGCGCCGCAGAGTGTGGCTTCGCATCACTTCGCCCATCGCAACGAAGGCGCCGGGTTCTTCATCGAGGCGGCCCCCGTGCACCCGATGCTGTCGTCCATCGCGATGCCGGGCTTCGGCGCCCTGCTTCGCTCGAACATGGCAATGCTGCCCCACGTCTGCGCGACGATCGCTTTGATGATCGACGGCTTCCACCCCGAGGAGAACGGCGGCACCGTCACCGTGCGCGACGGCGGGGGACCGAAGCTCGACTATCCGTTCACGGAACGGATGTACGAGTGCTTCCGCGCCGCGATGAAGGCCGTCGCCCGCATCCACATGGCCAACGGCGCCCGGGAGATCGTCAGCTTCCATTCCGAGCCCGTCCGCATCGTGAACGAGAAGGACCTCGCCCGCCTCGACGCTGCGCCGCTCGGACCCAACCGGCTGGCTGTCTTCACCGCGCACCAGATGGGTGGATGCCGGATGGGCGCGGACGCGTCGCGGTCGGTCGTCAACCCCCAGCTCCGCCATCACGTCGTCGAAAACCTCTTCGTGATCGACGGCAGCGTCTTTCCCACCTCGCTGGGCGTCAACCCGATGGAATCGATCTACGCCGTCGCCTCCTGGGCGTCCGACCACGTGCGCGCGGCCGCTGGATGAGCGGGGCCGAGCTCGACGAGCGCTCCGTTCCCGCCGATGCACTGGTGGAGCGGCTGGACAAGGCCGTCGCGAAGCTCTTCGGCGTCTCCAGAGGCCGCGCGATGGAGTGGATCGCCGAAGGCCGCGTGCGCATCGACGGCCGGCGCGCGCCCAAGGGCGCTCCGGTGCAGCCCGGCGCTCGCATCTGCGTCGAGCGGCCGCCCCCGGACCAGCCGGCGCCGGAACCGCTGCTCCCGATCCGCATCGTGCACGCCGATGCGCATCTGATCGTCGCCGACAAGCCCGCGGGAATGCCGTCGCATCCGCTGAAGCCGGGAGAGCGCGGCACGGCGGCGAACGCGCTGGTCGGCCGGTTCCCGGAGCTGGCGCAGGTGGGACCCGCCGCGCGCGAAGGCGGCCTCGTCCACCGGCTCGACGCCGACACTTCCGGCCTCCTCCTCGCTGCCCGTACCGAGGCGGCGCACGCGATGCTGCGCGCCCAGTTCACCGCCCGCAGCGTCGAGAAGGGCTATCTGGCGCTGGTGACAGGCGAGATCCACGCGGGCGGCGAGATCGCGCTCCCGCTGCTGCACGACCCGCGCGATCCGAGGAAGATGCAGGCCGCGAGCGATGCGCAATTCGCCGAAGAGCACGGAGCGCGCGCGGCCGTGACCCGCTTCGCGCCCGTCGAGCGCAGGGGCGGGTTCACCCTCCTGGAAGTGGAGATTCCCACCGGCGTGATGCACCAGATCCGCGCGCATCTGGCGTTCATCGGCCACCCGCTGGCGGGCGATGCGCTGTACGGCGGCCCGGACCTGCCCGGCCTCTCGCGGCACTTCCTGCACGCCTCGCGCCTGGCGTTCGCGCATCCCGACGGATCGCGGGTGCGGTACGAGACCGAGTTGCCGCCCGATCTGGTCTCGCCGCTGCGAGACCTAGAAAGATAGGCGCGCGCCGAAGCGGATCGCGAGCGGCGGCGTGCCGCCGGCCTGCCGGTCGAGAAGGTTCAGCGCGTCGAGCGTCACCGTGAGCAGATAAGGGCTGGTCAGCGCGCGGACGATACCCACGCGGACGTCGACCGTCGTCTGCCAGGGAGACCCTTCGATGGCGCGGAAGCTCGAGCCGAACGTCGCCGTGGTCTTCGGATCCCACTCGTACGCGTAGGCCGCGTCCAACTTGAGCACGTTCGGCGTATCCGCGGCGATGTTCCTCCCGGGACCGCGCAGCGAGGACAGCGTGTAGCTCGCCTGCAGCAGCGAGTTTGCCGAGAACGGCTTGGCCAGAGAGAGCGTGGCTGCGTCGTACGAATCGCGCCCATCGAGCGCATCGCGAAAATCCTTGTGGATGTAATCGAGGCTTGCCACCACGTCGCGCCAGATCTGCGACTGGACGCCGGCGGCGAGCTGGTGCTCGCGCGTTCGCCGCTGCGAGATCAACGCTGGCGACTCGAAGAAGCGGCCGACGAAGGCGTAGGCGCGCGAGACGCCCCGTCCGCTGAAGTCCCAGGCGATCCCGGCGCGGGGCAGGACGTCGGTGCTTTCCGCGAGCCCGTCCCGCTCGAGGCGCACGCCGGCCTCGACGAAGATGTCGTGCACGGGGCTCCAGGTGTCCTGGGCGAAGGCCCCGCCGTACCAGCGGCTCGCGGTGGCGGTCGAATCGCGCACGCCTTCCGCGCCCCAGGCGATGCGGTGTCGTCCGAGCAGCTCGCCGAGATGGGCCACCTGCACCCGCGCCTGGACCGAATCCGCGTCGGAGCCCTGGCGGTGCCAGCCCGCCACCGCTTCGACTTCCGCGGTGCGGTCGAGAACGTCGCCGAGATACCGAACGGAGAAGTCGTCGGAGACCGCGGCCATCGCCAACAGTTGGTCCGGTGCGGGCCGCCAGGTGAGCTTGCCGATGTACTGGTAGTCGGTCTGCACCTCGGAACGGCTCGCCATCAGCACCGGAGCGAATCCGCCGTAGAACCAGAGCACGTCGCGCTCGATAGGGCCGCCCAGCTCGGCTCCGCCGGCGAGATCGTAGCGAAGGCTCTTCCGCGGCAGCTCGATCGGCATCCAGTCGAGAAAGGCGGACCCATGCAGATCGTTGCCGCCGGATCGCGTGACCGCCTGGATGACGCCGCCCGCCACGCGTCCGTAGGCGGCTCCAAGGCCCGAGCTTTCGACAGTGACCTCGTCGATGAAATGCTGCAGCAGGCGTCGCCCCTGGGCATTCGTGGCCGGGTCGGTCACGTCCACGCCGTCGATCCGGTATCGCGTTCCGGTCGCCGGCGACCCGAAGATCTGCAGCCCGGCCAGCTGCGGGACGATGCCGGGAGCGCTCGCGGCCGCGCTCTCGAAGCTGCGCTCGTCCCGGCCATAGGGAACCAGGTCCATGCGATCGCGCGAAACGACCGCTCCCGCCTGTGCGCTGCTGGCTTGAACGACGGGCACCTGCATTCCCAGTCGCACCGGCGCGGTGACGGCGGTTTCCGGGTCGATGGAGAGGTCGATGCGAACCGACCGCCCCGCATGCACGGCGAGCCGCTCCTGGGTGAACGACTGGTGCGCTTCGGCACGGACGTTCAGCGTGTATTGCCCGGGCGGAAGGAGTCCGATCTCGAACTCACCCTCGTTGTCGGTCTGTGCGATTTCCTCACCTGGCAGCGATGGGGAAGTCGCGACGATCACCGCGCCCATCACCCGGCGCGAAGTCTGCGAATCGACGATGCGACCGGAGATCGAACCGGTGGTCTGCGCCGCCGCCGCGGACGCCGCCACCAGTAGCGAGATGGCGATGCGGGCGCGAAGCATGCGGGACGCCGGCAGATCACCCGATGTGGTGCGGCCAGTCAAGCGGCCGGTATGCGCCTGCGAGCGCCCGCTGGACGACAGGTACAGGCGCGCGCCGCCCGCTCGCGTTGACAGCGAGGGTCCGCCTGTGTAGGTTCTGCCGCCTTTTCCGCCCGCCTCGGCATTTTCGGGAAGACAAAGATTTCGGGAAGCGATTCCGGAGGACGTCACCCGCCATGGATTTCAGTCTCGTTGGGATGTGGAAGTCGATGGGTCTCCCCGCCCGTCTGGTGGTCATCACCCTCGCGATCATGTCGGTCTATTCGTTGAGCGTGATGGCTGAGCGCCTCTTCAGCTTCTCGCGCGCGAAGGATCAGAGCCGCAAATATGCGGAGAAGCTGCGCGACCTGCTGCCGGGTCATCAGATGATCGAGGCCGCGCAGATGGCCACCACGATGAGGTACGGCCATATTCCGCGCGTGCTCGGGGCGGGAATCTCCGAGTACAACCGCGGGCGCGACGCGCTGCGGAGCGCAGGCCCACACGACGTCGGCAACTTCGACCTCGTCGAGGCGATCAACCGGTCCATCGATCGCGCCACCCTGCGCGTGACCGCCGATCTGCGCCGCGGTCTCTCCGGACTCGCGACGGTCGCCTCGTCCGCGCCGTTCGTCGGGCTGCTCGGAACGGTCCTCGGCATCATCACCGCCTTCCAGCTGATGGCGACCTCCGGCTCGGGCGGTCTCGCGTCGGTATCGGCGGGTATTTCCGAGGCGCTGATCACCACCGCGTTCGGCCTCCTCGTCGCGATTCCCGCCCTCATGATGTACAACTACCTCACCAACCGCGTCGAGGAGATGAGCGTCGACATCGCCGACGCCAGCAACGAGCTGGTGGACTTCTTCCTCAAGGAAGGGCGTTTCGACGAGCCTCTGACGAGCCCGGGCACCAAGCCGGGAGCGGCGACGGGCGCGGCGGCCAAGGCGTAAGCCATGGGATTCGACGCCACCAAGAGCGGCGTCCGCTCGGACATCAACATCACGCCGCTGGTCGACGTGGTGCTGGTGCTCCTGATCATCTTCATGGTGATCACGCCCATGCTCCAGCGCGGGAAGAGCGTGGAGCTGCCCAAGGCAAAGCACGCGGTGACGGGACAGGGCGCGGAGCCGGCGTTCATCAGCGTCACCAAGACGGGTGAGGTCTTCGTCGAGCAGGACAAGACGCCCGCTACGCAGGAGCAGGTCGTCGCCGCCATGCGCGAGGCAGCCGAGGCGGGCAAGCGGGTGATGATCAAGGCCGACACCGACGCCGATTACGGCAAGGTGCGGCCGGTGCTGGACTGGGCGTCCAAGGCGAAGCTCAAGGGCGTCTCGCTTGCAGCCGAAGAGCTGAAGGGAGCGAAGTAGCCATGGGGATGGCAGTCGGCGCCAGCAAGGGCCCGCGCTCGGACATCAACATCACGCCGCTGGTCGACGTGGTGCTGGTGCTGCTGATCATCTTCATGGTGCTCACGCCTCTGATGGAGAAGGAGATCGGCGTGCGCGTCCCGGAGGAGACCCCGCCGGAAATGCTCAACGAGCCGCCGCCGCCCGACTTGACGCAGGTGGTCTTCAAGGTGGACGAGGCCGGGATCTGGCACCTGAACACCGAGACGCTCACCGACTCGAACGCCCAGGAACGGCTCAGGGCTTACTTCCGCGTCGCGAAGAGCAAGGAAGCCACGCAGGGGCCGCCGGTGATCTTCTTCGACGCGGACGACAAGGCGAAGTACGTCCGGGCGGTGAAGGCGCTGGACGCGATTCGCGATTCGTCGAGCGGCTGGACCATCGGAATGATGACGGAGAGCATCAAGCAGGAGGCCCAGCCTGCGGCGCCGGGCACGCCGGGTACGCCTGGCGCGGAGCAGCAGCCTGGGGCGACTCCGCCCGCTCCGACTCCGGAGCCGCCGAAGTAGGGCCCGAGGTGCTTGGCTGTAGGTTTCGCTCTGCACGGCAACAAGGTAGTCTTAGGTCGGATGTCTTCCCCCCTCCTGGACATCTCTCGTCTCGTGCTGCGCTTCGGCGGCGTCACCGCTCTTTCCGACGTCAGCTTTTCGGTCGCCGACGGCGCGCTGAGCGCGATCATCGGACCGAACGGAGCCGGCAAGACCAGCTTGCTCAACTGCATCAGCGGCGTGTACCGGCCGCAGCAGGGCCGCGTCGTCTTCGACGGCAACGACGTCACCCGAATGGGTCCGGCGACGCGGACGCGGCTGGGAATCGCGCGCACCTTCCAGAACATCGCCTTGTTCCGCGGAATGACCGTGCTCGACAACCTCCTCATCGGCCGCCACGTGCACCAGAAGACCGGCACGGTGACGGGCGGGGTGTACTGGGGACGGGGGCAGAAGGAGGAGATCCGCGAGCGCGAGCGGGTCGAGGAGATCATCGACTTCCTCGAGATCCAGCCGTACCGCAAGCAGGTGGTTCATACGCTCGCCTATGGGCTCCAGAAGCGCGTCGAGCTCGGCCGCGCCCTCGCCCTCGATCCCCGCCTGCTGCTGCTCGACGAGCCCATGGCGGGGATGAATGCCGAGGAAAAAGAGGACATGGCCCGCTACATCCTCGACATCAACGAGGAGCGCGGCACCACGGTCGTGATGATCGAGCACGACATGGGCGTGGTCATGGATCTGTCGCACCGCGTGGTCGTCCTCAACTTCGGGCAGAAGATCGCCGACGGCGTGCCGGACGAGGTGCAGCACAACTCCGAAGTACAGGCTGCTTACCTGGGCGGACAGGCCGCATGACCGCCGGCGATACGTTCCCCAAGCTTCTCTTGCAGAATGCGGAGCGGCTCGGCGAACGCGCCGCACTGCGGGAGAAGGACCTCGGCATCTGGCGGGAGACGAGCTGGCGCCGCTATGGCGAGCGCGTGCGCGATTTTTCGCTGGGCCTGCTTTTGCTGGGGCTCGAGCGCGGCGGCAAAGTGGCGATCGTCGGGGACAACCGCCCGGAATGGGTGATCGCCGAGCTCGCTGCGCAGGCGGTGGGCGGCGCCTCCGTCGGGATCTACCAGGACTCGACGCTGACGGAAGTCGCGTTCGTCATCGATCACTGCGACGCGAAATTCGTCGTCGCCGAGGACCAGGAGCAGGTCGACAAGATCCTGGGGATGATCGACCAGCTCCCCAAGGTCACGCAAGTGATCTACGCCGACCCGCGCGGGCTGCGCCGGTACAAGCACGAGAAGCTGCTTTCGTTCGAGGACGTGGAGCGCCGCGGCCGCGAGCTGCACGCGAAAGATCCGGAGCTGTTCACCCGCAACGTCGGGAAAGGCCAGGGCGGCGACCTGGCGATGATCTGCTACACCTCCGGCACGACAGGGTCTCCGAAGGGCGCAATGCTCACCTTCGCGAACCTGCTCAACATGGCGATGAGCCTGCACGAGGTGGATCCCCGCCGGCAGAGCGACGAGTTCGTCTCCTTCCTGCCGCTGGCCTGGATCGGCGAGCAGATGATGTCCGTCGCCACCGCGCTCGCCATCGGGTTCACCATCAACTTTCCCGAGGAGCCGGAGACGGCGCTGCACGACATCCGCGAGATCGGTCCGAACGTCATGTTCGCGCCGCCGCGCATCTGGGAAGGCCTCAACTCCACCGTCCAGGTGAAGATCATGGACACCACGCCGCTCAAGCGTTTCCTCTACGAGCGGCTGATGCCCGTCGGTTACAAGATCGCCGACCTGCGCCTGGAGAAGGGCGGGGTACCGCCCTTGTGGCGCATTCTCTATTTCTTCGCCGACTGGCTGCTTTTCCGCCCGCTCAAGGATCGGCTCGGCCTCTCCAATCTGCGCAGCGGCACTACCGGCGGCGCCGCTCTCGGTCCCGACGTGTTCCGCTTCTTCCACGCCATGGGCGTGCGCCTGAAGCAAATCTACGGGCAGACGGAGATCAGCGGCATCTCCTGCATCCACCGCGACGACCGCATCCGCTTCCACACCGTGGGCGAACCCATTCCCGGAACGCAGGTGCGGATCAGCGAGCGCGGAGAGATCCTCTCGCGGAGCCCGGCCGTGTTCCTCGGCTACTACAAGAACGACGACGCCACCCGCGCGGCGCTGACGGACGGCTGGCTCCACTCCGGCGACGCCGGCTACCTCGAGGACGGCCAGCTCGTGGTCATCGACCGCCTCAAGGACGTGCTGCGACTCGCCGACGGAACGCAGTTCTCGCCGCAATTCATCGAGAACCGGCTCAAGTTCTCGCCCTACGTCAAGGAAGCCGTGGTGATCGGGCAGGACCGCCCGTACCTCGCGGCGCTGGTCTGCATCGATCAGGCGATCGTCGGCAAGTGGGCCGAGAAGGAAAAGATCTCCTACACGACGTACACCGATCTCTCCGCGAAGCCGCGCGTCTACGATCTGCTGCAGAAGGAGATCGACAAGGTCAACCAGACGCTTCCCGCCGCCGCGAAGATCCGCAAGTTCGTCCTGCTCTACAAGGAGCTGGATGCGGACGACGAGGAGCTGACCCGCACCCGCAAGGTGCGCCGCTCCTTCGTCGAGGAGCGGTACAAGTCGATCATCTCCGCGCTCTACGGCGACGAGCGCAAGATCGCCGTCGACACCACCATCCGCTACCAGGACGGGCGCACCGCGCGCATCCAGGCGAACCTCGCCGTCCGCGAGATGGGAGCCGCCTGATGGAATTTCTCCTCCAGCTGGTGATCAACGGCCTGGTGGTGGGCTGCATCTATTCGCTGGTCGCCCTCGGATTCGTCATCATCTACAAGTCGAGCGGCATCCTGAACTTCGCCCAGGGCGAGTTTCTCCTGCTCGGCGCCTACGTCTTCCTGGCCATCGTCGCACAGGCGAACGTCCCCGTGATCCCCGCGCTGCTCTTGACCTTCGCCTTCGCCACCCTGCTCGGGCTAGCCCTGGAGAGGGTAGTGCTGCGCCCGCTCATCGGCGAGCCGATCATCTCCGTCATCATGGTGACGCTGGGACTTTCCAGCATCCTGCGCGCCATCGTGCAGGGAATCTGGGGGACCGACACGCGGCCGATGCACGAGGTCTTCTCGCTGGAGCCGATCCAGATCGGCCCCTTGCCGGTGGCGAGGGGGTATCTGTACAGCGCGGCCTCGGTCGCGGTCCTCCTCGTCGCCCTCACGCTGTTCTTCAAATACGCCCGCCCCGGCATCGCCATGCGCGCCACCGCCGCCTCGCAGCAAGTGGCGCTCTCCATGGGCATCTCCGTCCGGCGCATCTTCGCGCTCTCCTGGAGCATTGCTGCCGTCGTCTCCGCCTTCGGCGGGGTGCTGCTCGCCACCATGCGCGGCGGCGTGGACGGGTCGCTCGCCATCCTCGGGCTCAAGGTCCTCCCAGTAGTGATCGTCGGGGGCCTCGACAGCGTGGGCGGGGCCATCCTCGGCGGCCTCCTCGTCGGCGTCCTGGAGAACCTCGCCGGCGGCTATCTCGATCCCGTCTTCGGCGGAGGCGTCAAGGAGGTTGCGCCATTCGTCGCCCTCGTGCTGATCCTCATGATCCGGCCCTACGGCCTCTTCGGAAAAGTCCGCATCGAACGGGTCTGACCCCATGCTCTGCGGCGAATTCCACACCACCTACGCGAGCGACATGGGGATCTTCGAGACCCGCCGTGCCCGCTGGGTGCTGATCGCGTTCATGGTCGCGCTGTTCTCCATCCCCTTCGTCGCCGGGTCGTACTGGCTGGACGTGGCGAACCGCGCAGCAATCGCCGTGATCGCGGCGACGGGACTGAACATCCTCACCGGCTTCACCGGCCAGATCTCGCTGGGCAACGCGGCGTTCCTGGCCGTCGGCGCTTACACGACCGCCTTCCTCTCCTCGCACGGAATGCCGTTCCTCGTCGCCTGTCCGGCTTCCGGGATCGCGACGGCCCTGGCCGGCATGGTGTTCGGCATCCCCTCGCTGCGGCTCAAGGGACTGTACCTGGCGATGGCCACGCTGGCCGCCCACTTCATCGTCGAATTCACCGCGTCGCACTGGGAAGCCGTCACCGGCGGAGTCGCCGGCATCAGCACCGCCTCCCCACGGATCTTCGGCTACGACTTCTCCGACGACCGGCGGCTCTTCTTCCTCATCGTGCCCGCCTGCATCCTCCACCTGTACTTCGCGAAGAACCTCTTCCGCACGCGGGTGGGCAAGGCATTCGTGGCGATCCGCGATCAGGACATCTCCGCCGAGGTGATGGGCGTGGACGTCTTCCGCTACAAGCTGCTCTCCTTCGCCGTCAGCTCGTTCTACGTCGGCGTGGCGGGCTCGCTGCTCGCGTACCAGGCGCGCATCATCAGCCCGGAAAACTTTCCGCTCAGCGTCGCCATCGACCACCTGGGGATGATCATCATCGGCGGCCTGGGCAGCGTGGTCGGCTCCATCCTCGGGGCGGTCTTCCTCACGCTGCTTCCCGAGGTGCTTCGCCTGACGACCAGCGCGCTCTCCGGGAGCTTCCCCCATCTCGTGCAACTCTTCACGCCGCTCAAGCTGGCCGTCTTCGGCCTCACCATCGTGCTCTTCCTGGTCTTCGAGCCCGACGGCCTGGCCGATCTCTGGCGGCGCATCCGCAACTGGTTCCGGTTGTATCCGTTCTCGTACTGAAGGAGGAAAACGACATGAAGCTGATTCGATCGGCGCTGCTCATCCTCTGCGTGGCGGCTTCTGTGCAGGCTCAGCAGGAGATCAAGGTCGGCGGCATCTTCGACCTCACGGGAATCACCTCCGACGTGGGCAAACCCTACGCGCAGGGGGTTCGTGACGGGGTGGCCTGGACGAACGAGAACGGCGGGATCAACGGCAAGAAGATCCGGCTGGTCGACGTCGACTACGGCTACAAGATCCCCGAGGCGGTCGCCGCGTACAAGCGGATGACGGGTGACGAGAAGGTCATCATGATCAACGGCTGGGGGACCGGGGATACCGAAGGGCTGAAGGCCCAGGTGAACCAGGACAAGATCCCCTACGTCTCCGCGTGTACAACTTCTTCGTCGGCCCCAGCTACTCCGACGGGCTCCGCGCCTGGCTCAAGTGGGTGAAGGAGGACTGGAAGGAGAAGCGCAACCCGAAGGTCGCGTTCTTCTACGGTGACAACCCGTACGGCAAGAGCCCCATCGAGGCGGGACGCCGCTTCTGCAAGGAGAACGGAATCGACCTGGTGGACGAGGAGATCGTTCCCGGCGCGTTCCAGGACGCGACCAGCCAGCTGCTCAACATGAAGCAAAGGGGCGCCGACTACGCCTACATCAACGTCACGACGACCGGCGTCTCCACCATCCTGCGCGATGCGAAGAAGCTGGGGCTGGCGACCAAGTTCGGATCGAATCCCTACGGGTTCGGTGAGGCGCTGCCCCAGGTCGCCAAGGAGGCGGCCGAAGGCGTCACCGGCATCATGGTCGACGTGCCCTTCGGCGAGAACGTCCCCGGAATGAAGCGGCTCACCGACTTCCACAAGAAGAACCACCCGGACGACACGCACGACACCTTCTACGTGCGCGGCTGGACCTACGTGATGGTCTGGACCGAGGCGCTGAAGCGCGCGGACAAATCCGGCAAGCTCACCGGCGAGGGCGTGAAGGCCGCGCTGGAGACGCTGAAGGACTACGATCTCGGCGGGCTCACGGCTCCGGTGACATACACCTCATCCGATCACCGGCCGACCACCACGGTGAGGATCTACCAGATCAAGAGCGGGAAGCTGACCAAGGCGAAGGAGTACGAGATGGAGCGCAAGCAGGAGTGGCTCGGCTTGTAAGCCCATGACCGCCGCGGTCCCCATGCTCCGGCTCGCGAACGTCGAGGTCGTCTACGACGACGTGATCCTCGTGCTCAAGGGCCTTTCGCTGGAGGTGCCACAGGGGCAGATCGTCGCCCTGCTCGGGTCCAACGGCGCGGGCAAGAGCACCACGCTCAAGGCCATCTCCGGTTTGCTGCGCGCCGAGGAAGGCGAGGTCACCGACGGCGCCATCGAGCTGGAGGGCGAGCGCATCGACGAGCTCGAGCCGGAGCAGATCGTGCGGCGGGGAATCTTCCAGGTGATGGAGGGGCGCCGCGTGTTCGAGGACCTGACCGTGGACGAGAACCTCACCATGGGCGGGTACACGCGGCGCGATCTCGCGGGACTGAAACGGGACCGCGACCTCTGTTTCGACTACTTCCCGCGCCTGCGCGAGCGCCGCAAACAGATCGCCGGGTACCTCTCCGGCGGCGAGCAGCAGATGCTGGCGATCAGCCGCGCGCTGATGGCGCGGCCGCGGCTGATCCTGCTGGACGAGCCGTCGCTCGGACTCGCGCCGCTGCTGGTACAGGAGATCTTCCGCATCATCGGGAAGATCAACCAGGAGGAGAAGACCACCATGCTGCTGGTGGAGCAGAACGCCAACGTGGCGCTCTCCATCGCGTACTTCGGCTACATCATGGAGACCGGCCGGATCGTGCTGGACGGCGAGCCGGAGAAGCTGAAGAGCAACGAGGACGTCCGCGAGTTCTACCTGGGCGGCGGAGAGGCGAAGAAGAGCTACAAGGCGGTGAAGTCCTACCGGCGCCGCAAGCGGTGGCTGTCGTGAGACCCGGGCGCATCCTCGATCCTGCCCTGGAGCAGGAGACGGCGGCGGATCGCGAGCGGCGGCTGGGGCGCAGGCTGCGCGAGACGGTGGCGCATGCCCGCGCCAAATCGGCTTACTTCGGTCGGGTCCTGCCGCCGGCCGTCGACCGGCTCGAGCAGATCCCCATCACCCGGAAGGACGACCTCCCAGCGCTGCAGGCCAGCGAACCGCCATTCGGCGGCCTGGTCGCGGTGGACCCCGGCCGGTTGCAGCGGATCTTCGCCTCGCCCGGCCCGATCCTCGATCCGCAGGGTGAAGGAGAGGACTTCTGGAGGTTCCGCATCGCATTCGCGGCGGCGGGCTTCCGCGCCGGAGACATCGTGATGAACTCCAGCGCGTATCACCTGACGCCGCTCGGGTTCATGCTCGACAACGGCGCCCGCGCCCTCGGTTGCGTCGTCATCCCCGCCGGGACCGGCCAGACCGACCTCCAGGTCCGGGTCGCGTGCGCCGTGCGAGCCAAGGGTTACGCGGGCACACCGAGCTTTCTCTATACGCTCCTCAAGCGGGGAAGAGAGCTGGGAACGCCGCTCCCGCTGGAGGTGGCCTGGGTGATCGGCGAGATGTTCCCGGATTCGCTGCGCAGCGATCTGCGCGACGAGTTCCACCTCGACGTCCTGCAGGGCTACGGGACCGCCGATCTGGGACTGCTCGCTTACGAGTGCGCCGAGAAGGGCGGCATGCATCTGCACCCTGAGTGCATCCTCGAGGTCCTGGACCTGGAGACGGGCGCGCAGGCGGCGCCGGGACAGCCGGGACAGATCGTCGCCACCATCTTCGACCCCGCGTACCCGCTGCTGCGCTTTGCCACCGGCGACATCGGCGCGATGGCGTCTCCTTCGAAGTGCGCGTGCGGGCGCACCGCGCCGAAGCTCGCGGGCCTCCTCGGCCGCATGGGCGACGCGGTCAAGGTCAAAGGGATGTTCATCCGCGGCGCCGAGATCGAGAAAGCGCTCAAGGCGTTCCCGGCGGTCGCACGCTTCCAGGCGGTGGTGACGCGCGACCACCATCAGGATCACCTCGAGTACGTGCTGGAGGTGGCTCCCGGAGCGGCCGTGGACGTCGCGCTGGTGGCTGAGGCGTTGCGCGATGCCGTCAAGGTGCGCGGAGAGGTACGCACCGGACCGGTGCCGGAGAACGCCAGGCGGATCGACGACCGGCGCGTCTGGAAATGAACCGGCTCGCTCTCGACGATACCGGCAAGGGCCCGCCGGTGTTGCTGGTGCACGGATTTCCCACCTCGCGGCGCCTATGGCTTGGCGTGACTCCGCGGTTGGTGCAAGCCGGCCTGCGGGTGATCGCCGTGGATCTCGCCGGATACGGCGACTCCCCCGGAGCGCCGGATGTCGGGATGGAGAACCAGGCGGGATGGCTGCTGGAGCTGCTCGACGAGCGCGATCTGCGACAGGTGACCCTGATCGCGCACGACGTGGGGACGGCGGCCGCGCAGATCCTCACCGTCCGTGCGCCGGACCGCGTGCGCGAGCTCGTCCTGATGGACGGAGTGTACGAGACGGAGTGGGCCATGGGAGCCGTGGAGAGCATCCGATCGTGGAATCCCGACGAGGCGGCGCGGCTCCAGCCCGTGCTCGCGCGGCGGCTGCGATCGATTCGCGCTCTGCTCGACGCCTACGCCGGGGACGAGGGTGGCAGGCGGCTGATCCATGCTGCCCGGTGTCTGCAACCGCGGCAGACGGAGGGAATGACAGCGCGGCTGCGCGCCACGGGAGCTCGCGTCCGGCTGATCTGGGGGGCCGACGACGCCTACCTTCCCGTGGAGACGGTGGCGCGTCCTCTCGCCGCCGCCTTGGCAGCGCCGCTCGCCATCGTGCCGGGCGGACACTTCCTGCCTCTGGACAATCCTGCGGGAGTCGCTCGGGAATTGCTCGAAGGTACAGGCTAAAGCGCTTTGCCGTGCCCGCGGCCTCGCCGCCGCCGGCCGCCGCGGCTCCTGCGCTTCCTCGGGCCGCCGGCCTCCGCGCGCTCTTCGTCGGGGCGCACCTCCGACAGGTCCTGGCCGGCGAAGACGTGCTGCCACTTGGCGAGCTGATCGTGACCCTGCCCCGTGGCGGCGACGGACAGCTCGAAGACCGCCAGCGCCTCCGGGAAATAGCTCTGTCGTGCGAACGCCTGCGGCGACGATCGCCGCCGCCGTCGCTCTCCGGAGAGGATGGGTTGGGCGAGCAGGATCATCCGCGCCCGCTCCGCGATCCTCCGCGGCAACCGGGCCGTGCGCACCATCTCCGAGAGCACGATGTCTGGCGCCACCACGTCCTGCGGCAGGCTCCACGGCTGCACGTCGCTACCCGCCACGAACGCCGGATGCCCGCCAAGGCGCTCGTCGTGCAGCTCGGCCGCCTCGCGCAGGGCGCCTTCCGGCAGCGGCGCCTGTGCCGGGTCCTCGGCCTCGAGCTCCTCGGCTGAGGCCTCCAACTCGCTCAACTCCTTCTCCAGCTCGTCGTCCGCCTTTTCCGCGGCCGCGGGCCGGCCCGTCTGCGATGCCTTCGGACCACGGCGGCCGGAATCCCGCGGCAACGGCGCGAGCAACGTCGCGAGCAGCACCGCGTCGGAGGGAATCTCGCCCACCCGCACGTGCCCGTCGAGCGCGTCGAGAGCGCGCAGGTGCCGCTCCGCCTCCTCCTCGCCGCGTCGTTCGAGGTACGCGGCCACCGGCGGCAACAGGATCCTCAGTGCGCCCACCTCGCGGAGCAGCTCGAAGGAGCGCCGCGAAGTGCCCGAGCGCAGCAACTTCAGGACCTCTTCGAGGACGCGAGGCGGCGCACAGCGGGGGATCTCGTGGACGTGCGCCCTCATCGCCGTTCGCGTGTCGCGCTCGAGGTCGAAGGCGCACTTGGCGCAGAATCGGATGGCGCGCAGGATCCGCACCGGGTCCTCGCGCATCCGCACGTCGGGGTTGCCGATGGTGCGGATGAGCCGCGCGCGCAGATCGTCCTTCCCGCCCACGTAATCGATGACGCGCCCTTCGTCGACGTCGTAGAACAGCCCGTTGATGGTGAAGTCGCGGCGGCGGGCGTCCTCCTCGTCGCTTCCGAAGACGTTGTCGTGCCGGATGAGCAGGTCCTGCGGAAGGTCCTGCAGCTCGTCGAGCGGATTGGCGCGGAAGGTGGAGACCTCGATGATCTTGCCTCCGCGGAAGAAGACGTGCGCAAGCCGGAACCGCCGGCCGATCAGCCGCGAGTTGCGGAACGTCTCCTTGACCTGGTTGGGGTGCGCGCTGGTCGCGACGTCGAAGTCCTTGGGACGGATTCCCAGCAGCAGGTCGCGCACGCATCCACCGACCAGAAAGGCCTGGTGGCCGGCGCGGCGCAGCCGCCGGACGACCTTCACGGCGTCCGGATCGAGGAGCTCCTCGGGGATTTCGGGCGGCGCCTTGGCGCTTGGCGAGACGCTATGCGCTTCTGTCGACAATCGCAGCGTACCTAGACTGAACGGCCGGCGCGGGTCAATGGCGGCGAGGACCAAGCGCCTGCTTGCGTCATCCGGGCGGCCACCCCATCCGCCGGCCTCCGAAGACGTGGAGATGGACGTGGAAGACGACCTGGTTGGCGTCGCGGCCGGTGTTGATGACGGCGCGCCAACCCGTCTTGTCCAGGCCCTGTTCGCGGGCGACCTTCGACGCCAGGGCGAAGACCGGGCCCATGGCGCTTCCGTCGCCGATCTCGTCGAGCGAGGCGATGTGCTGCTTGGGGATCACCAGGATGTGCACCGGCATCTCCGCCTTGATGTCGGGAAACGCGATGGCACCTTCGTTCTCGCCGAGCTTCTTTGCCGGGATCTTCCCTGCCACGATCTTGCAGAAGACGCACTCGTCCATGGACACCTCAGAAGAGCTTCTTCGAATCCAGCAGCAACGTCACCGGCCCTTCGTTGACGATGTGGACCTGCATGGTGGCACGGAACACGCCCTCCCCGACATGAAGGCGGCGGGCCCTGACGCGCTCGCAGAAGCGGGCGTACAGGGGTTGCGCGACCTCCGGCTTTGCCGCATCCACGAATCCCGGGCGCATTCCCTTGCGGGCATCGCCGAAGAGGGTGAACTGCGAGATCGCCAGCACGCCTCCGCCCACGTCGACGACCGACCGGTTCATCTTCCCCTGCTCGTCCTCGAAAATCCGCAGGTCAACGACCTTGTCCGCCATCCACCTCGCATCCTCTTCGGTATCCTCGTGACCGATCCCAACCAGCACGCAGAGGCCGATCCCAACGGATCCCGTCACCTTCCCGTCGACGGACACCGACGCTTCACTCACTCTCTGCACCACGGCCCGCACCGCGCAGCAATACCAAACCTCTGGGTGCTCTGCGCGCTAGCGGCTGCCGGCCATCGGAAGGCTTTGCGGCCATGCCTTGGACTGTGGAGGCTAGTGCTTCACTCCCGCACCCCTGGCTGACGTCGGTTCCCGCGGGTCGAGCGTCTCGAGCAGCGTCGCCATGTCATCGGCGTGCTCCTCCTCCTGCTCGAGCACGTCCTCCATCAGCCTCCGCGACGTCGGATCGTTGTCGCCAAAGTACCGGATCATCTCCATGTACGACTCGATGGCGATCCGCTCAGCGATCAGGTCCTCCTTGATCATGTCGATCAGCGAGTTTCCTTCCGCGTACTGCGCGTGGCTGCGCGTGAGAAGCCCCTCCGGATTGAAGTCGGGCGCGCCGCCGAGTTGGCGGATCCGCTCAGCGATGCGGTCCGCGTGCTCCTGCTCCTGGCGCGCGTGCTCCATGAACTCGTCGGCGATCGCCTGGTAGTTGATCCCGGCCGCCATGTAATGGTGCCGTCGATAGCGCAGCGTGCAGACGATCTCCGTCGCCAGCGCCTCGTTCAAGAGCTTCACGGCCGTGTTCACGTCGCCGCGGTACGCAGGAGTCACCGCTCCCTTCTCGACGTGCTCGCGGGCGCGTCGCTGCAGCTCCTTGATGTCCGTGAGAAACGGCGTTGCCTTCGGATCGTCCATGCCCCGCTCCCTTCGCGGAAGTATCGGGTCGAAACGTAGGCATGCGGTTGACCTGCGGCAGCGTCCGTGACAGAGGGAGCGCCCCATGCTTTCGAAGGGATTCCTCGAGCTGGCGCGCAAGCTCGTCGCCGCCAACACCGTGTCCTCCGAGGGTACCCGGCAAGCTGCCGACCTCCTGCAGACGCTTTGGGAGCGCGCCGGACTGGCGGTGCGCCGCCAGGTGGTCGACGGCGTCCACGTCAACCTCGCCGGCGGCCCCGGCGGCGGGGCGGCCGGTGCTGGCGGCGTGCTGCTGGTCACGCACCTCGACACGGTTCCTCCGGGCCCGCTCGACAAGTGGCAAACCGATCCCTGGACGCTCACGGAACGCGACGGATTTCTTTCCGGCCTTGGCTGCGCCGACGTGAAGCTGGACGCGCTCTGCAAGGCCGAGGCGGCGCGGCGCCTCCAGGGCCACAAGACGCGACGGCCATTCTGGCTGCTCGGCACGTTCGGCGAGGAAGTCGGGTTGCGAGGCGCGCGGCATTTCGTGGCCAGCGAGCTGTTCCGTCAGATCGCTCCTTCGCAGGTGCTCTGCGGCGAGCCGAGCGAGCTGCAGATCATCTCCGCCCACAAGGGGTATGCGGTCGTACGCTGCGTCATCCGCGACCGCAAGGCGCGTACGGTCGGCAGCGAAGGTCCGGGAATCGAGCAGCTCGAGTTCTCCGGAAAGGCTGCTCACAGCTCGACTCCGCATCTCGGCGAGAACGCCATCCTCAAGGCGCTCGCCTGGGTGAAGTCGTCAGGGTCGCCGGTCGTCGCCGCGCGCGGTGGCTCGGGGACCAACGTCGTTCCTGCGAGCTGCCTGCTCGAAGTGCCCGCGCCGCGCGAAAGAGGTCAGCCGGAACCCGCCGCAACCCGCTTCCTGCCGCCGCGAGCGCCGCAGCCGAACCTCTGGCGCGCGCTGGCCACTGCGTCCGCCCTGGAGGAGCTGTGGCAGCGCAGCCTGCCGTCGGGGAGTGACGCGCGATTCGATCCTGCCGGCGCCGTCGGCGGACTCAACGTGCTCGAGAGCGGCGAGGACGCCGTCGTCCTCCAGCTCGACGCCAGGGTGCTGCCCACGCACGACCCGGATTCGCTGATCGGGCAGTTCTCCGCCCAGGCGCAGACCTGGGTCGAGCAACTCGGCCAGGGAGAGCTGGAGCTGTCGGTGTCCGTCGAGCGCAATGCCTCGGGGATGTCGCTGCCCGACGATGCCCCGCTGATCCGGGCCGCCGGCGCGGCGCTCTCGCGCCATGGACTCGACCCCCGGCCGCGCGCGAAGCCCACCAGCACCGAGGCCGGCGTGTTCGCCCGGGCCGGCTGCGAGGCCATCGTCATCGGTCCAGGACGCAGCACCGCCAACGCGCACACGCCGAACGAGCGCATCGAGATGGCGCAACTGGAAAAGGCGTGCGATCTGTACGAGTCCCTCCTCGTGGAGCTCTGCGCGTGTACGTGATCCGGGACGGCCAGAAGAACGATCTCCCCGGCCTGCGCAAGCTCGCCTCCGAATTGAATACCGTCAACCTCCCCGACGACGAGCGCGAGCTCAGCTTCATCCTGGACAGGTCAGCGCGCTCCTTCGACGGGCGCATCCGCGACCCGTTCGAGCGCGAGTACCTCTTCGTGATGGAGGAGACGCGCACCGGGAAGGTGGCGGGCTCCTCGCTGATCATCGCGCAGCACGGCACCCGCGACGCGCCGCACATCTTCTTCGACGTCTACGAGAAGGAGCACTACTCCTCCAGCGTCGACCGGCACTTTCGCCACCGCGTGCTCTCCATCGGTTACAACTTCGACGGGCCCACGGAGATCGGCGGGCTGGTGGTCGATCCTCAGTTCCGCGGCCAGGGCAAGCCCGGCAAGCAGCTCAGCTACGTGCGGTTCCTCTACGTTGCCATGCACCGGCCGCGTTTCCGGGATCGCATCCTGGTGGAGCTGCTTCCCCGCCTCGACGAAGACGGTCGCAGTCCGCTCTGGGAAGCCTTGGGGCGCAAATTCACGGGCCTCTCCTATCAGGACGCGGATCGCCTCTCGCGCGAGAACAAGGAGTTCATCCAGCAGCTCTTTCCACCCGGGGAAATCTACGCCACGCTCTTCTCCCAGAAGATCCAGGAGGCCATCGGCGAAGTCGGGCCCGAGAGCGTCGGCGCGAGGGCGATGCTGACGAAGATCGGCTTCCGGTACGACGAGCGCATCGACCCGTTCGACGGCGGCCCGCATTTCTCGGCGCCGACGGAGCTGATCGAGCCGATCCGCCGGTTCCGCCGGGCGAAGCTCGCTCGCCAGCGCCTTCCGCCCACCGCGGTAGCATTACCGCCCGAGGTCGAGGAACGCCTGGTCTCGGTGGAGCGGACGCAAGGTCGCAACCGCTTTCGCGCCGTCCGGGCGACCTGCGCCTTTCGCGACGCCGAAGTGCAGCTTCCGGGTCCTGCCGTCGAGGCCCTCGAGGCGGAGGACGGCGAGCGGCTGCATACGATACCTTTCGAATAATGGACTTCATCGCCGGAAGCTGGAGCGAGACCGACGCGCCCGACGGCGCGATCGAGGACCGCTCGCCGGCCGACCTCTCCATGCTGCTCGGTCGCTTCCCCTGGGCTATCGGACAGGCGGAGCGCGCCGTCCAGGCGGCGCGCGAGGCGCAGCCCGGGTTCGGCGCTCTTCCCCAGCAGGACCGCGCCCGGCTGGTGCGGCGCGTCGGAGCCATTCTCAAGGAGCGCGAGGAACAACTGGCGAATGCCATCGCGCTGGACGTCGGCAAACCACTCTGGGAAGCGCGCCTGGAAGCGCAAGCCTGCGCCGCGAAGGCCGCGATCACCGCCGATGAAGGCCTGAAGCTGGTCTCGACGTTCCCCGCGGCGGGCCAAGGGGCCGCCGAATGCCGGTTCCGGCCATTGGGCGTCCTCGCCGTTCTCGGCCCCTTCAATTTCCCCGTCCATCTTCCCAACGGCCACATCCTGCCGGCGCTGGCCTGCGGGAATGCGGTGGTCTTCAAGCCGAGCGAGATCGCTCCCCACGCGGCCGAGGTGTACGCGCGTTGCATGGAAGACGCGCAGCTGCCGCGCGGCGTATTCAACCTGGTCCAGGGCGGGGGTGCGGTGGGCGCGGCGCTCGGCGCGCACCCGGCCGTCGATGGAGTCCTCTTCACGGGAAGCTGGAGCGTGGGTCAAGCGATCGAGCGCGCGAATCAGGGCCAGACGAAGCTGCTGGCGCTGGAGATGGGCGGCAAGAACGCCGCCGTCGTCCTCGCCGACGCAGACGTCGAGAAGGCGGCGTACGACGTCCTCTTCTCGGCATTCGTGTCCGCGGGGCAGCGTTGCACCGCGGCGTCCCGCGCCATCGTGGTCGGCGATGCCCGCGCGTTTGCCGCGCGGATCGCGAAGCTGGCGGAGAAGCTCTCCATCGGGCATCCGCTCGACGACGGCGTGTTCATGGGACCTCTCGCGTCGCCCGCGGCGCTGGAGAAGTTCGAACAAGGCGTTCGCGGGAGCGGTGCCGAGACGCTCCTCCAGTCGAGGCGGCTGGCGCCGCGCGGGCTGCAAGGATGTTACGCAAGTCCCTCGGTGCATTTCGTGGAACAGCGACGCGGAACGCCCTACGAGCGCGAGGAACTGTTCGGGCCGGACCTCGCCGTCTACGCCGCCGCCTCCGAAGAGGAAGCCCTCGAGATCGCGAACGCCACCGATTACGGCCTCGCCGCCAGCGTCCACACCCGCAGCGAAGAGGCGTTCGATCGCTGCCAGCGCGCGCTGGCATGCGGCGTGGTCAACTGGAACGCGCCGACGGTCGGCGCGAGCGGACGGCTGCCCTTCGGCGGCCTCAAGCGCAGCGGGAATTACCGGCCGGCGGCGCTCTGGAGCCCGCTCTACTGCGCGGCGCCCGTCGCCGTCATGCGCGGAGAGGCCACGCTCGACCGCAAGAAGCTCGCGCCCGGCGTCTTCTGGGTGGACGAATGACGAGCCCGCTGCGCGTGGTGGTCGGCACGGCTGGGCACGTCGATCACGGCAAGACCGCGCTGGTGCAGGCGCTCACGGGCATCGACACCGATCGACTCCCGGAGGAGAAGCGGCGGGGCATCACGCTGGAGGCCGGATACGCCCACCTGGAGCTTCCGGGGATCGGCACGGCGGGAGTGGTCGACGTTCCCGGGCACGAGCGATTCTTGCGCGCGATGGTCGGCGCTGCCGGAGGAATCGACGTCGCAATCCTCTGCGTCGCGGCGGACGAAGGCCCGATGCCTCAGACCGCGGAACACCTGGACGTGCTGCGCCTCCTCGGCGTCCAGGCCGGAGTGATCGCGATGACCAAGGCGGATCTGCTGCCGGAGCTCGGCGCCGATCACCGCGAGCTGCTCGCGCTCGAGCTGCGCGAGCTCGTGCAGGGGACGTTCCTGGAGGACGCGCCGATCGTGGAAGTGTCCGCTCGCACGGGGAAGGGTTTGCCGGAGCTGGTGCGCGCCGTGGCCGACGCCGTCCGGACGCGACAGGAGACGCCGCGTCCCGAGCAGGCGCCGCTGTTCCTTCCGCTCGACCGATCATTCGCCGTCAAGGGGTTCGGCACCGTGATCACCGGGACGCTCTTTTCGGGCGCGCTCGCGGCGGGGGACGAAGTGGATCTCGCGGGCGCCGGAGCGAAGGCGCGCGGCATTCGCGTGCGGGGCGTGCAGGTGCACGGCGCCGCAGTGGAGAAGGCGCGCGCCGGGCAGCGCACGGCCGCGAATCTGGCCGGAATCGAAGTCCACGACGCGCCCCGGGGTGCGGCTCTGGTCCAGGCGGGCACGCTCGAGTCGGTGGGCGCCTCGCAGATCCTGGATGTCGAGCTGGAGCTGCTTCCCTGGGCAGCGCGTCCATTGCGCGATCGCGCGCGGCTCCTCGCGCACATCGGCACCGCCCAGGTGGCTTGCGTGGTCGCGCTGGTGGACCGCGCCGAGCTCCTGCCCGGAGAGCGCGCGCTGGGGCAACTTCGCCTGGCGCAACCAGCCGCGGCGATCGCCGGGCTCCGCTTCCTGCTCCGCGGCGCGCTGCCCAAACCGCGTCGTGGACACCACGCAGTTGTGCCCCCCAGCGATCCGACGGGTGCAGAGACGCTGACGCGCGCCGTCCGGGCCCATGCGTCGACGCTCGGCGGCGGCCGGATCCTCGCCGTCGCGACGCGCAAGCGGCGCAGGCGCGAGGCTGACGCGGCGGCGCTCCAGGCGCTGGCTGGAGACGACCCGCTGGTCCAGGCAGAGCGGCTGCTGCTCGAATCCGGATATCCGGGGGCATCTCCGCAGCGCCTCGCCGCGCGCGGCGCTTTCAACGTCAAGTCGGCGGAGAAGGCGCTCGAGCGGGTGGCGCAGACGGGAAAGGCGGTGCTGTACGACCGCGAAGCGCGCCTCTACGTCCACCGGAACGTGCTAGAGGCTCTCGATGCAAAGTTGCTCGCGCGCCTGCACGAGCACGCGGCGCGCGATTCCATCGACCCCTCGATCGCTCGCGAGGAGCTGCGCCAGCGCGCCGGATCCCCGCCGCCGAAGGTATTCGCCAAGGCGCTTGCCTCCCTGACGGAGCGCGGCGAGCTGAGGGCGGATGCCGAGCGCGTCCATCCGCCCGGAGCGGCAGCGAAGCTCTCCGGGGCGGACGCCGACGCGCAGGAGAAGCTGGCCGGCGTGCTCGATGGCGCTGGACTCTCGCCGCCTCGCGTCGACGAGCTCCCCAAGCTGATCGGGCAAACGCCACAGCGGACGCACTCGCTGCTCAAGGCGCTGGCCGGCGCCGGCCGCGCCAGCAAGGTGAGCGAGGATCTCTGGTTCGGGGCCGTGCCGCTGATGGACCTGCGCCGGCGGGTGCTGACCCACCTCTCGGAGCACGGGTCCATCGACGCGCAGTCGTTCAAGGAGCTGACCGGCCTGACGCGAAAGTTCGCCATCCCGCTGCTCGAGTACTTCGACCGCGAGAAGCTGACGTTGCGGATCGGGGACAAGCGGGTGCTGCGCAAGGGAGAGCGGTGACCGGCGCCGAGCTGCAGGCGTTCGCAGATGCCCTGCCGGTTCCGGCGATGGTGATGGACGGCCGCCGCATCCTGGGCGGCTCGGGATGCGGAAAGACTGATCGTTACCCGTCGAGCAGGTCGAGAAGCGGGTCGAAGTGGATCGACGCTTCGTCCCAGGGATTCCAGTCCGGGAAGGCGCCGTCGTCCGTCATGTACTGATACGCCACGGCCGCCTTGTTGCTCGTCACCTGGTTGCCCGGAAGAGGCGACGTGAGCGCATAGGTGAGCGTGGCGAAATGATTGGGACTGTAGCTTGCCTGCCAGGCCGGAAACGAGGTCGGGACCTCGGTGCCTTCCTGGATCACCATGGTGTCCACCGTTCCGATGTAGCTCGGCACCGTGGGCGCGCCGGGGTTGCCAATGACGAGGTCGAAGCCCCGGCTCCGGGCGTAGGAGGCCAGCGTCGCGTAATAGCCTTCCACACCGGCGGTGTTGCTCATTTGGTCCAGGAACACCGCGCTGACGTTTGGATACCAGGCTCTCCAGTTCGCGATGTCCGCCTCGACCGTGGTCAGCGAACGCCTGCCGTAGTCGGTGTAGACGTACCCTGCGACCTTGCAGCCGGCGCTGGCCAGCAGGTCGATCCCCCTCGTCCAGGACGCGTCCCGCGAAGGCCCCGGCCCGTTCTGGTTGTTGACGATGGGGATCAGCGCCAGGCCGGGCTTTCGCTGGTGCGCATCGGCAATGGCCGTCCACGTCGAGCTCACCGCCGAGCCGGATTCCGCGGGCCAGCTGTAGAGCGGGATGATGCTGCCACCGACCTGGTAAATCGCGGTGTAGGTCACGCTGGTCTGGAAATTGACGCGCCGAAGCCAGGTCGCGTTGCCGTCCTCCCAGCGCGAAAAGCGGTAGTTCCGATAATCGGCGGCCGTGATCGTGTAGTCCTGCCCGGCGCACAAGTCCGGAACGGTGACCGGCGTCCAGCCCCACGCGAGCGTCGTTCCATCCTGTTGCACGGTCACGTAGAGCCCGGTCAGATCGAGGGCGGGATTGTCCAGCGCGGCGCTGCGAATGGTCACCGCAGGACCGCCGGGGCAGGCAGCTTGCGCCGCCTTGCCACGACCGGCTCGCAAAGCCAGAAGATCGTCCTCGACGCCGCCGCAGCCGGCAAGTGCCGCAATCAACGCTGCCGACAGATACCTCACCCTGGTCCTCGCGGCCTGGCGAGAAATCCTACGTCCCGTACACCGTCGCCTGAAGCAGGTGTTTTCCCGAGGGCAACCGTGGAATTTCACGGACGTCGCCTTGGGGAGCTCCGCCGGGTTACGCTGCCGCCGTGCCGAAGAAGAAGCCGTTCAATAATCCGTTCGGCGGGATCAAGCTTCCTGAGGCGCCGAGGCCTGCGCCCAAGGCACAACCGCCGCCTCCGGAGGCCTCGCCTCCCCGCCCTGCCGCCGAGCTGACGGAGGACGAACTGTGGACGGTGGCCGTCGACGGCGCGAGGCCGCTTGTGGACCGCAGCGGCCGGGTCAAGCCCGGCCCGCAGCGGCTTTCGGTGGCGCCGCTGGAGCTGGATCCCGATCTCGAAGCGTACGACGAGCTGCGGGCGCTGGTGACCGGTGAGGTGCCGTTCGACATCTCGGACTCGGACGAGTTCATCGAGGGGCACGCGCGAGGCCTCGATCCGCGGGTCGTGAAGAGGCTGCGCCGGGGCGAGTTCGCCGTCCAAGGGCACGTCGACCTGCACGGGATGCTCAAGGACGAAGCGAAATCGGAGCTGGAATCGTTTCTCGTCAGGGAGCGCCAGCAGGGAAAACGATGCGTCCTCGTCGTACACGGCCGCGGACTGCACTCGAAGGACCAGGTGCCGGTCCTCAAGGAAGCGTTGAAGCGCTGGATGCACACGGCGCGTTTCGCCCGCCACGTGCTCGGCTTCTCCACGGCGCGCCCACACGACGGCGGCGGCGGCGCCATCTACGTCCTTCTGAAACGAAATTGAAGTCTTCAGATCGAGGTCTTCAGACTTAGCGGCCGAAAGAGGTGGCGGCGGACTGGGTGAGCGCGGCGAAGGTGCCGGGCTGGATGCCCATCCAGAGGACGATCAAGGCGCAGCCGGCGATGGCGAGGCCCGCCGAGAGCAGGCGGCCGCTCTGGACGGCCTCGCCCTTGCCGCTCGGGTACATGTACACGTACACCACGACGCGCAGGTAGTAGTAGAGACCCGCCACGCTGGTCAGCACGCCGAGGACCGCCAGGGGAGTGAGCCCCGCCTCGATGCCGGCGCGGAACACCGTCAGCTTCGCCATGAACCCCGCAGTCGGCGGCACGCCGGCGAGGGAGATCATGAAGAGGGACATGGCGGCCGCGAGGCCGGGATGCCGCTCCGAGAGCCCCGACCACGACGACAAGTCGTCCGCCGACCCGGTCAGCGCCAGGCGCCGCTCGATGACGGCGACGACGCCGAACGCTCCGATGATCGTCGCTGCGTAGGAGGCAAGGTAGAAGAGCAGGCCCTGCGTCGCATCTGCGCGCACCGCCCCGGAGCGCTGCATCGAGGCGACGGCGATGAGCAGGTAGCCGGCGTGCGCGATCGAGGAATATGCCAGCATGCGCTTGACGCTGCGCTGGGGAATGGCGAGCAGGTTGCCGACGAGCATCGTCAAGCCCGCGAGCCAAACGACGAGGCGACTCCAGTCGAGCACGACCTGATCGCCTGCCGGCCCGAATCCGGAGACCAGGATCCGCACCAGGACGGCGAACGCAGCGGCCTTTACACCCGCTGCCATGAAGCCGGTGACCGGAGCCGGAGCGCCGTCATAGACGTCCGGAACCCACATGTGGAACGGCACCGCGGCAACCTTGAACGCGAAACCGGAGGTGAGCAGCGCTGCCGCGCCGTAGAGGAGGCCGCCGGTTCCGGCAGGTCCGCCGCGCCCCACCGCGATCGCCACGTCGGCGAGGCGCGTGGAACCGGTAGCGCCGAACGCGAGTGCTGCGCCGTACAGGAAGACGGCGGAAGCGAAGCTCCCGAGGATGAAGTACTTGAACGCCGCCTCCGCCGGACGCTTGCCACGGCGCAGATACGCGCACAGCGCGTAGACCGCGAGCGACATCACCTCCAGCGAGATGAAGACGACGATCAGGTCCGTCGCCTGGGCGAGCAAGCACATTCCCGCCGCGGAGAAGAGGGAGAGCGCATAGAACTCTCCTCGCGTCGCGTGGAGCGACTCGAGATACGAAAAGGCGACGATGCAGGAGAGCAGGAGCGCCCCGCAGACCACCGCCGCGACCACGCGCCCGAATCCGTCGCTGACCGCGGCGCCGGAGAACAGCGGCACCGCGGGATCGCCCATCTGGGCGACCGCTGCCCACAGGCCCCCTGCGGCGAATGCGGCCGCCACCCATGCCTGGTAACGCCTGTCGGGCGGAGACTCGGCCGCCTGCGGCTTCGCGTCGGATCCCGGCGGGAGCGAGCGTTGCGCGGCTTCGGCGAGCCCGGGGGACGGCCCCAGCACCGCCGGCTTCACGGTCCGCAGGAAGACCTCGCTGGTCAAGAGCAGCAGCGCACCGATGCTCAGGATCAACGCCGGCAGCACACCGTAGAGGTCGTTCGGGTCGAAGTTCATCGCCCGAGCTCCGCCTTGCGCACTGGCCGCTCGGCGCGGGTCACACGCTGCACGAAAGCGTCGACCGGCTCCTTGATGGCGGTGAGCAGCGGCTGCGGCGCGAATCCGATGGCGACGATGGCGATGAGCAGCGGCGCGAGCGTGAACCACTCCCGCACCGTCAGGTCGGCGAGGCCGTGTGCCGCGGCCTTCCTCGGGGGCCCGAAAAACACGCGCTGGTACATCCACAGCATGTACACGGCGCCGAGAATGACGCCGGTAGCGCCGACGACCGCGAGCGGCACCGCCCCGCGGAGGACCTTCGACGTGAACGTGCCGATCAGGACGAGGAACTCGCCGACGAAGCCGTTGGTGCCCGGGAGGCCGATGGACGACAGCGTCACGATCAGGAAGGTGGCTGCGATCGCCGGAGTCACGCCGGCGAGGCCCCCGTACGCCGCCAGATCGCGGGTGTGCGTACGCTCGTAGAGGATGCCGATCATCAGGAACAGCGCGCCGGTGGAAATTCCGTGGTTCACCATCTGCAGCACGGCGCCGCTGACCGCCTCCGGCGTCAGCGCGGACAGACCGAGCATCACGAACCCGAGGTGGGCGACCGATGAGTACGCGATCAGGCGTTTCAGATCCGTCTGCGCCATGCACATGAACGAGCCGTAGACGATCCCGATCACGCCCAGGACGGCCACCGCGGGCGCCCAGGCCAGCGCCGCCTGCGGGAACAGAGGCATCGCGTACCGGATGAACCCGAAGGTCCCCATCTTCAGCATGACGCCGGCGAGGATGATGGAGCCGGCGGCGGGCGCTTCGGTGTGAGCGTCCGGCAGCCAGGTGTGCAGCGGCCAGATCGGCACCTTGATGGCGAAGGCCAGCGCGAAGGCGAGGAACAGCCACCGCTGCGTGGAAGCGTCCACCATCCCGGCATTGAGCAGGTCGACGTAGTCGAAGCTCTTCCGCCCCGAGTTGCTCCAGAGCCAGAAGATGGCGAGCAGCATCAGCACCGAGCCGATGAAGGTGAAGAGGAAGAACTTCACCGCGGCGTAGATCCGGCGCTCGCTCCCCCACATCCCGATCAAGAGGTACATCGGGATCAGCATCGCTTCCCAGAAGACGTAGAAGAGCACCAGGTCCAGCGCCGCCAGCGTGCCCAGCATCGCCGTCTCCAGGAGCAGGAGCGAGATGCAGTACACCTTGACCCGCTCCTGGATGTACTTCCACGAGCTGAGCACGACGATGGGACCGAGGAGGGCGGTGAGGAGGAAGAGGAGCAGCGCCACCCCGTCGAGCCCGACGTGATAGCTGAACCCCAACGCCGGGGCCCACTCGCTCTTCTGTTCGAACGCGTACCGCCCCGGTGCGGCCCGGAATCCCGTCCAGAGCGGGATCGAGAGCAGGAACGTGAACAGGCTGAAGAGGAAGGCGATGCCCTTGTGCTGCCCGCCTTCGCCGCGCGGCAAGAGCGCGACCAGGACGGCGCCGAGCACCGGGAGGAAGGTGACGATCGTCAACAGATGGGCCTGGATGAATTCCATCAGCCCCTCACCAGGAAGACGTAGAGCAGCGCCGCAACGCCGAGCGCAGTGACCGCCGCGTACCGCTGGACGTCGCCGTTCTGGAACCTGCGCGCCATCGCGGAGATCCAGGCGATGAGCGAGGGAATCCCGTTCACGAACAGGCCGTCGATGATCGTCGCGTCGACGAATCGCCAGAGGCCGCGGGCGAGCGCCCAGATCGGACGCACGACGGCCCAACCGTAGAGCTCGTCGACGTAGAGCTTGTTGGCGAGGGCGCGGCGCAAGCCGCGGACGCGCGAGGTGAGCAACTCGTCGCCGGCGAGTCCGCGCTTGAAATAGAGCGCGTAGGCGCCGGCCCAGCCCGCCCACCCGACGATCAGCGCGATGCCGTAGCCGAGATATGGCGCGAACTCCTCGGGCGCGCCGCCGCGCGGCCGCGAGAACACGCCTTCGGTAAAGTGCTCCCACGTCCATCCCTGCAACGCGGTGCCGTGCACCCACGACTGCGGCAGGCCGAGCACGAGGCCGACCACGGACAGGCCGGCCAGGATCCAGAGCGGCAGCGTCATCACCGAGGGACTCTCGTGAGGGTGGACGCTCTCGGGGCCGCGATACTCGCCGGAGAAGGTGAGGAAATAGCAGCGCCACATGTAGAAGCTGGTGAGGAAGGCGGAGAAGGATCCTACGGCGTAGATCAGCGGCCCGAGGAAAGTCAGGTGCGGTCCGGAGTACCCCAGGGTCAAGAAGCCGAACGCGCGCGTGTGCAGCGCCTGGCCGAGGATCTCGTCCTTCGAGAAGAAACCCGAGATGGGGAGGATGCCGGTGATGGCGATGGTGGCGATCAGGAACGTCGTCCGCGTGGATGGCATGTATCTGCGCAGCCCGCCCATGCGCTGGATGTCCTGCTCGCCTTGCAGCCCGTGGATCACCGCCCCGGAGCCGAGGAAGAGGCAGGCCTTGAAGAAGGCGTGCGTGACCAGGTGCATCGTGCCGGCGAAGAATGCGCCGACGCCGACGCCGATGAACATGAACCCGAGCTGGGACACGGTGGAGTAGGCGAGCACCTTCTTGATGTCGTTCTGCGACGTCGCGATCAGCGCGGACCAGATGGCGGTGAGCACACCGACCACCGCGACCACGGCCATGATCCCCGGCGCCGACACGTAGAGGTGGCTGAGCCGCGCGACCATGTACACGCCGGCCGTCACCATCGTGGCGGCGTGGATCAGCGCCGAGACCGGCGTTGGACCAGCCATCGCGTCCGGGAGCCAGATGTAGAGGGGAAGCTGCGCGCTCTTTCCCGTGGCGCCGATGAACAGGCAGAGGGCCGCGATCGACGCGACACCGAGCGGCAGCGCCGCGGAATTCACCTGCGCGAACCCGACGCTGCCGATCTGGTTGAAGAGGATGAAAATCCCGATCAGGAACCCGAAATCCCCGATCCGGTTGACGATGAACGCCTTGCGCCCCGCGTAGGCCTTCTCCTCGTCGGTGAACCAGAACCCGATCAACAGGTAGCTGCAGAGGCCTACGCCCTCCCAGCCGACGAACATCGCGACCAGGTTGTCGCCGAGGATCAGCGTGAGCATCGCGGCGACGAACAGGTTCAAATACGAGAAGTACCGCCAATACCCGGGATCCTCGTCCATGTAGCCTACGGAGTAGACGTGGATGAGGAATCCGACGCCGGTCACCACCAGGGTCAGCGCTCCGGACAGCCGGTCGAACGTGAACGCCATGTCCACGCGCAACGACCCCGCCGAGAACCAGTTGAAGGCGAGCTCGTGGAAGAGCTGAACCTGTTCGCCGAGCCCCATGAACGCGCGCAGGCCGACGAGGAACGAGAGCAGCACCGAGGCCAGCGCCACCGCGTAGACCCAGCCCTTGGGGAGCCACTTGCCGGCCAAGCCACAGACGGCGGCGCCGATCAGGGGCAGCAGCGGGACGAGGTGCAGCCAGGTGACTTCCACTCTTCGGCTCCTAGAGCTTCAGCGTGTCGAACTCGTCGACGTTGACGGAAGTGCGGCTGCGGAAGACGGCGATGATGATGGCCAATCCGACGGCAGCCTCGGCAGCCGCCGTGGCGATGACGAAGAACGCCGCCGCGTGCCCGGAGAGGAAGCTTCCCATCGGCGGGTTCGGCACCAGCGGAAAGCGCGAGAACGCCAGGAACGTGAGGTTGACCGCGTTGAGCATCAGCTCGATGCTCATCAGCACGATGATCGCGTTGCGCCGCAGGACCACACCGGCGGCGCCGAGGGCGAACAGCAGCGCGGCCAGGACGAGGTAGTGCTGGGCCTGGTGGGCGTGGAAGAAGTCCATCAGATCTTCCCTTTGGCCACCACCACCGCTGCGACCACCGCCACGAGCAACAGGAGCGAGGTGATCTCGAACGGCAGCACCGAGGCGAGATAGAGCGTCCGCCCCACCGCCTTCACCCCGCCGAATCCGGCGACGACCATCGCGTTGTCGCGCACGGGACCGCCGGGATAAGCGGGGCCGAGCGCCCGCCAGGCGATCACGCCGGCGCCGGCCACGACCGCGGCCACGCCGATCGCCTTCCACGCCGTCCAGCGCGCCTCGCCCAGCTCCTCCTCCTTCAGGTTGAGGAGCATGATCACGAAGACGAACAGCACCATCACCGCGCCGGCGTAGACGAGGATCTGGAGGATGGCGATCAGGTGCGCGGCGAGCAGGACGTAGATGCCGGAGAGGAAGAAGAAGCAGCCGACCAGCGAGAGCGCGCCGTAGATCGGGTTGCGGCGGAAGATCACCTGCGCCCCGGCGAGCAGCACTCCGATGGCGAACAGGTAGAAGAGGATTGCCTCGGCCACGTCAGCCTCGCACCAGCGCGTCGAAATCGCCGCGGAACTTCTCGATGTAGCTCTTCGCGGGCATGGCGGCCCCGTCGGCCAGCGCGCAGATGGTCTTCATCTCCATCTGACGCGCGATCTGGTGGACGTTGTCGACGTCCTGTTTCTCGCCCCTGCCGGCGACGATCTTGTCGAGGAGCCGCGAGAGCCAGGCGGTGCCTTCGCGACAAGGGGTGCACTGGCCGCAGCTCTCGTGGGAAAAGAAATGCATGAGATTGGCGAGCGCCTGCGCCATGTTCACGGACTGATCGAGGTAGACGACCGCTCCCGACCCCGCCATCGTCTTCTTCGCCTTCAGGGTATCGAAATCGCTGGCCCACTCCGCCTCGGCGGCGGTCATGATCGCCGACGAGGCCCCACCCGGGATGATGGCCTTCAGCGTCGATCCCTCGCGCATGCCACCGCAGTACTCGTCGAGCAGCGCCTTGAAACTGATGCCCATCGGGGCCTCGTACACGCCCGGCTTCTTCACGTGGCCGCTCACCGCGTAGAGCCGGGTCCCACCGTTCTTCGGCGTCAGTCCGATCCGGCTGAACTCGTCTCCGCCCATGGTGAGGATGGGGGGCATGTTCGCCAGGGTTTCGACGTTGTTCACCGCCGTAGGCTGCTTGAATAGACCGCCCCCGGCGTTCGCGGGAAACGGCGGCTTCAGCCTCGGATAGCCCTTGCGGCCCTCGAGCGATTCGAGCAGCGCCGTCTCCTCGCCGCAGATGTACGCGCCGGCGCCGAAGACCGCGTGCACTTCCAGATCAAATCCGGAGCCGAGGATGTTCTTTCCGATGAAGCCGGCCGCGCGCGCCTCCTCGACGGCCTTCTCCAGCCGCGCCATGGCGCTCTCGCGGAACTCGCCGCGGCAGTAGACGTAGCTCGCGTGGCAGTCGATCGCGTAGCACCCGATGATCAGGCCTTCGACGAACAGGTGCGGGCTCCGCAACAGGATCTCGCGGTCCTTGAAGGTTCCCGGCTCGCCCTCGTCGGCGTTCACCACCAGGTACTTGGGAAAGCTCGTCTCCTTGCGGACGAAGTTCCACTTCATTCCGGTCGGGAATCCCGCGCCGCCGCGACCGCGCAGGTTCGACTTCACCACCTCGTCGACGATCTGCTGCGGCTGCATCTTGAGCGCCTTCGGAAGCGCCTGGTACCCGCCGCCGCCGCGGTACGTGTCGAAGGACCAGCTCTGCGGCTTGTCCCAATCCGCGGTGAGGATCTTCGGGCCGGTCATCGCTTCGGCTCCGCGCTGCCCGCCATCGCTTTTCCTGGGCGCTCGCGCAGCTCCTGGATCAGCGCCTGGAGCGAGTCCGGCGTGACGGTCTCCACGAAGGTGAAGTTGTTGACCAGCACGGCCGGCGCTCCGCCGCAGGCGGCGAGGCAGGCCACTTCCTCCAGCGAAAAGTGCCCGTCAGGGGTGGTCTGGCCGGGCCGGATGCCGAGGATCTCCGAGCACTGCCGCAGAACGTTTTCGGATCCCATCGCCCAGCAGGAGATCGAGTTGCAGACGCCGATGTGATGCCGGCCGACAGGCCGCAGCCGGTACATCGTGTAGAACGTCGCCACTTCGCGGACGCGGACGGGCGGGACGTCCATGCGAAACCCGACGTACGCCATCGCCTGTTCGGAGAGCCAGCCGAGCTCGTCCTGCGCGAGATGCAGGGCGGCGAGCAGCGCGGCCTTGCGGCGCCCGGACGGATACTTCGCGATTGCCCGTTCGAGTCCCGCATCGAAGCGCTGCTGCTGCTCGGCCGTGAACGGACTCTCCACCGGGCCCGTCTGCGTTCCGAGGGCAATCATTGCGGCGCGGACGTGTATGGCGTGCGCGGGGGGGTGTCAACTGTACAGTCTCGGAATTAGCCGCTAAGCCGCCTCCGGCGGCCGCGGCTAAGCCGCCTTCGGCGGTCCGACCAAGCCGCACCTTTCGGTGCGGCAGCGGCTAGCGCAAGTCGAGAACGCGCAGCGAAGCGAGCGCCGCCAGCGTCCCGAGCACTTCGTTCTCCGGCTTGCCGGCGACCTTCACCAGATCCGCGACGGTGCGGTTGCCATCGCAGCGCGGCAAAAGGTGCGCTTCCCAGGCCTGCAGCTCCACGTCGCTGAGGTTGAACGAAGGCTCCTGGCTCGGGGTCGGCCGCGCCGACTGCGGCATCAGCCGCTTGAGCCGCTCCGGCTTGTAGAGCTTCTTCACCCCTCGCATGATCAGGTTCGCCGGATGGATGTCGAGCTTGATCGCCTCCTTCCGCGCGCGCGCCTGGAAAGAAAGCGTGAAGATGCCCTCCTCCCAGGCGAAGACCGAATAGAGGATGCTCTTGATCTGCTGGCCGACGTAGTAGAGGCGCTCTTCTTCGTTGAGCGCGCCCATCTCGATGAGGACGTCGCCGGTACGCTTGCTGCCCGACGCTTCTTCCGCGGCCTGCTTGAGGGTCTGCTCGTCGATCTTCCCTGCCCGGACCAGGAACTGGCCGAGCCGGTCGGCGACCAGGTTCGAGAGCGCGAACACCGGGAACCCGCTCTCGAAGAAGATGATCTTCTTCACCTGTCCCTTCATCAGGCCGAGCTCGCCGGTCTCCTTCGCGTTGTAGAACGCCGCGAGCAGATGAGGCAGATTGTCCTTCAGGTCCCCGCGGCGGATTCCATCCTTCTCCGCCAGCGGCTGCAGGATCGGCTCCGGTTCGGACGCCCGCGCGATAGGACCCGTGTTCACCTGCGCGGCGCGCACCCTTGGCTGGCGCCCCGGCTCCCCGCGCATCCGCGCGACCTGTTCGCGGTTCATCGGCCTGAGCTGCAGGGGCGAGGTTCCCTGCATCGACCCGGATTTGAGATCGATGCGGGCGGTCAGCTGCATGGCCTCCGCCGCCTCCGCCACCTGTGGTCCCGACTCCACGTCGAAGGCCATCCGCTCTTGGCCCCGGCCCGAGACGGGAACGGCCTTGCGCACTGCGTCGAGCAGCGCGCTGCGCTCGAATGGCTTCTCGAAGAAGGCCAACGCGCCGTACTTGTGCAGCGCCGTATCCGCCGCCTTGCCACCCTTGTGGACGCCGGACATGAACACGAACGGCACGCGCAGGCGTTTGAGCGCCTCGGCTACCTCGTACCCCATGAGATCAGGCAGCAGGACGTCCAGGACGGCGAGGGCCGGCTTCTGCTTCCGCGCCAGATCCAGCGCGGTCCGGCCGCGCGACGCCGTCTGGACCAGGTACCCGGCTTCCTCGAAGGCGGATGAAAGAAGAGTGAGCAGCTCCGGATTGTCGTCCACCACGAGGATGCGGGGAGCAGACACCCATCGAGCCTACGATGCGTTTCCGGCTGCGGCAAGCATGGCACGTCCCGGGCGGCGGACGGTTGATCCCCTCGGAACGGAATGTTAAGCAGGCTCGCTTTTTCCATCTGCTCGGAGGCGACCATGCGTCGCATGTCCGCGAAATTCCTCCGCCATCGGCTGCAAGAAGGAGCAGCAGGGCGGCGGAAACGTGGGTGCCGCTGATACAGGAGTCATCAAGGTCGGTGAAGTTGGCTCGATGACCGGCACCGAAGCAACGTTCGGCACCTCCAGCGACCGCGGCATCCAGCTCGCGGTCACCGAGGTCAACTCCCAAGGGGGAATCAAGGGCCGGCAGGTGCAGGTGATCGCCCTCGACGACGAAGGAAAACCCGAGGAAGCGGCCACCGCCGCCACGCGCCTGATCTCCAGCGAGCACGTGACCGCGCTGCTCGGCGAGGTCGCCTCGACGCGCTCGTTGTTCATGGCGCCGAAGGCGCAGGCGGCGAAGGTGCCGATGGTCTCTCCCTCCTCGACCAACGAGAAGGTCACCGCCGTCGGCGACTACATCTTCCGCGCCTGCTTCATCGACCCGTTCCAGGGCTACGTGATGGCGAAGTTCGCCACCGAGACGCTGAAGCTGAAGAAGGCCGCCATCCTTCGCGACGTGCGCAACGATTACTCCGTCGGGTTGGCAAAGGTCTTCAACGACAACTTCACGAAGATGGGCG